>DNPC01000559.1:2053-21855 GCA_003501565.1 Planctomycetaceae bacterium
GGCTAACGCCGATCGGCTAATGGTTTTCGGATAGGTTCTTAGGCCAGACGCAACAATTGGACTGGTCGCTGAGATGTGGACATGAATGCGAAGCGTTGGTCGCGCAGCGGTCTGATGAATGTCGGGGTAGCCGTTCGAGGTCCTTCCGGTCCAGGTAGAAGCAATCCGCCTTCGCAAAACGCACACGTGCAAGGGTAAGTAATACCACATGAAACAACTGCGTAGAAGGTATGCGCAGACAGAACAACATGGCTCGTTCGACTTCTGGTGAGGTCACTGGTCTTTCAAGCCAGGCAGGTCGGGTTCGAATCCCACACGAGTCACTTCGAAATAAAACGAGGGCTTGCCGACGGGTCGGCGCTTTGACTTGCACTCAAGGCTTCTGGGTTCAACTCCCAGCAGGTCCACTAACAAGAGATTTGTTGTGTATCGATTGCGATCGCCGCGTGGGTTGGCTGCGACGACACTACGCCTCGGGCAGACGCCGCAGAACTTGGAAGACATCCGGCTGGATGAGGAAACCGTCTTGAAAACGGCTGGCGCTAAACACGCTTCGGGGTTCGAGTCCCTGGTCTTCCGCCTTGATCACTGGCAATGCGCTGTTGCTTGAAGGGGGGAGCAGGCAATTGCCAAACAATTCATTTCAGCCAACGAGAAGAGACCAATCCCTTTGCGTCGCAGGCGGGCCTCAGTGACTGTTTAGTTTCGAGTTCGGTTTGTAGCAATTCGTAAAAACAACGACGCGGTACGCGAACTTGGAACAGCGGCCGAGCTTAAACCTCGGTGTTTGCGGGTTCGACTCCCGCCTGCGTCACTGACTAACACACGAGTCGGTTGGGCTTGGTAGTCCAAGCTGTTTGCCAGACAGTTGCCTCACGCACGGAAGGTTGGACCGTTTGTTTCGCTTCGGTGCAAGGGCGCTCCAACTGGCCGGGCCGTTGGCCCTACCATTCACTGGCCTTCCGTGAACCCAGCCCGTTTGGCTGGGCTATACAAACGAACAGGGCGTTTGCCCTAATGCAGAATACACAACTTCAAGAGTTCAATTCCGGTCCGAGTCACTGCTTATTCTGCAGGCTGGTTGGTGCCGAGCTGACTTTCATACGGTCGGTCGCCCGGTTCGATTCCGGGGCTTGCAACTTCGCAGTCTCGAGCGGCTACAAGACGATCACAAACTCTATGAACCACGAACTTCATCAACATTGTCCGCTAGTTAGGATAGCGCGGTGAGTGTAGCAACCTGTGAAAGACATAATGGGAGTAAGGACCTGAGTCCAGCGCTCCAGCGTCCAACGCTGGTACTAAATCGCAGCTGGCAGCCGGTTAATGTGGCTACTGTCGCACGGGCATTGATCCTGCTGTGGAATGACTCGGCCAAGGTCGTTGACCCAATCGATTATCAGTTGTTTGACTGGAGCGATTGGAGTCGACTGGTTCCAGATCAGGATGAGCCGTTCATTCAGTCTGTTCGCCAGAGGATTCGTGTCCCCGAAGTCATCACGTTGACGCAGTTCGATCGGATGCCGACTCAGGCTGTCACCTTCAGCCGACGCAACGTGTTCAAACGTGACAACATGACGTGCCAGTACTGTGGCAAGCAGCCCGGGAGCAATGAGTTGACGATTGACCACGTTGTCCCGCGTGCACAAGGTGGACAATCGAGCTGGACCAACTGTGTTCTGGCTTGCGTTGAATGTAACTCTCGAAAAGCCGACCGTACTCCGGAACAAGCTGGCATGCGGCTGATGAAGAAACCTGTTCGGCCAGCATGGAAGCCGATCTACGCACCGCGTATGAATCGGATCGAGAGCTGGTCGAAATTCATCAGTGAAGCGTACTGGAATGTGGAGCTGGAGTCTTAACCGACTACAGACATACTTCAACGTCAAATACGATCACGCCGACTGCAGCAGCGGTCGGCGTGATCCATTACAGGAATGTTCTCCTGGGAGAGAGATCGGTCACCAAAGCCGATGCCCGAGGGGGCTATTCGGTGAATTCTTTGAGTCCCGAAGCCTTTGGGTTGATTGAACATGCGACTTCGGGGACTGTGTCGTCTCTATGAACTCGAAACGCGATCCAACGAATGCACCGGTGCAAATCAGCACTGAATTGGCTTAAAGAATGCGTGGTGATGCGTGTGGTTGGTTCAGATTAGGCGGTGCGTTCTTCTAGAAGCTTAACGCCGTGTTTGGCTCCCCATGCTTTCAGCGATTGCAGAATCGGCTTGAGTGTCTTGGCCTCTTTGGTGAGTTCATATTCAACACGCGGGGGTACCTCAGCGTGAACGAATCGACTTACTAGTCCGTCCAGTTCCAATTCACGGAGCTGCTTTGTCAGCATTCGCTGAGTAACGCAGGGAATCAAGCGTTTCAACTCGCTAAAGCGAAGCTTACCATCGAGAAGGTGGTAGAGGATGATGCCCTTCCATTTTCCACCGATCAGTTCGAGTGTGGCTTCAACGGGGCAGGCGATATCGTCGTAGATATTATGTCGAGGTTTTGCCTTGGCTACCATTTTGTAACTACGTGTCCAAATTGTGCGTTCTTGTGCATTGCGATTCTACGCATGATATTACCAGCTAGTATCGCGATCAATCGTAAAACCTCCAGCGTACGCAGCGAACAAGATGTACACCCGGTACAAGTACTCCATAGTCGAAGTCCTGATATGGACACGCATGGAGATTCTCTGGCTATTTTTGCTGGCCGCTGTTTACACAGCGCTCTACGAGTTGGCTGGCTGGCATTGGATGGAAATCCCGTGGACTCCACTGGCCCTAGTCGGTACCGCGGTCGCGTTTTTGATTGGCTTTCAGAATAACGCTGCTTACGGGCGAGCTTGGGAAGCTCGGAAGATTTGGGGCGGCATCGTCAACGAATCACGGACTTGGGCGATCATGACCCGAGATCTGGTCACAAACGCATACGCCAAAGAACCTGTGTCAGAAGAAGATCTTGATCGACACCGGACACGGCTTGTGCATCGACACATCGCCTGGATCACTGCGCTTCGCCATGCGATGCGAGCCAAGCGCAGCTGGGAGCTCTTTTCTGAACACCGGACCAGCAAGGAGTGGTATGAGAAGGTTGTGCTTCCGGAGCGAGACGCTAGCGTCGAAGAAGAATTACGGCCGCTGTTAAGCGAAGAAGACTACGATGAGGTCATAGGCCGCACAAATCAGGCCGTGGCCATCCTGTCGATTCAATCACGAGATGTTCGTCGGCTGAAGGAAGACGGCCTGATTTGGGAGTTTTCGCAGCTGGAGTTCCAAGGTGTTATCCGCGAGCTTGTTTCGCTACAGGGCAAGTCAGAACGCATTAAGAACTTCCCCTACCCTCGCCAGTTCGCCACCATTGGCCACGACCTGGTGCGCGTCTTTATCTTGATGATGCCGCTGGGAGTCATTCCGCAGTTCTCGCGTCTTGGCGAACAATTGAGCGAATCGAATCCTGTAATGGGCGATGTTTTCGTCTGGTTGTCTGTTCCTCTCGTAGCAACAGTCGCGTGGGTTTTCCATACCATGCTTCGCATCGGAACTTCCGGCGAAAACCCTTTTGAGGGATCTGCCAATGACGTTCCCATTTCGACGATTGCGCGGGGCATCGAAATCGACATGCGCGAGATCAACGGGGAACCAAAATCGCAGATTCCAGATCCGCTTCCAACCGTACACAACGTGCAGATGTGACCGTAAAGCATTTGTCGTTTTCATCCCCTACAGTCAATCGGAAGATTCCTATGAGTTACAACGGATACGAAGGTTTCAAGACGTTTTCGGTAGAGGCAAAGGATGGCGTCCTTTGGGTTACGATCGACTTTCCACCTGTGAATTTGCAGGGGCAGGAGATGTTGGCTGATCTAAACACGCTTTGCCTTCGCTTGGAGCGTGACCAAGATATCAAGGTCGTCGTGTTCCAATCGGCGCACCCAGAAATCTGGGTCTGTCACTATGACACCAATCTGCTGAAGGACATGTCCACTGAGGCTTGTTCGCGCGGTGAAGCTCGGTTGCTTGATTTGCAATCGGTACTCGAAAGAGTCAGCCGGGTTCCTCAAGCGACGATTGCCAAGCTAGAGGGTTTTGCACGGGGCGGTGGCCACGAGTTTGCCTTGGCGTGTGATATGCGTTTTGCGGCACGCGGTAAATTCAAATTCATGCAGATGGAAGTCGGCATGGGGATTCTTCCTTGTGGGGGCGGCGCGTCACGTATGGCACGGCAAGCTGGGCTCGGTCGCGCTTTGGAGATCATTCTCAGCGCGCGTGACTTTGATGCCGACGAAGCGGAGGCTTACGGTACTATCAACCGAGCGCTTGATCCTGAAGAGATCGGCCCCTACGTCGAGAAACTTGCTCGACGAATTGCAACGTTCCCCCTCGCGTCGATCAACGCATGCAAACAAACGGTCTACGAATCCATTGATAAACCGATCGACCAAGCTCTGAAGGCTGAGGCGTATTGGCTCTACCAAGCGACCAGTAAGACACCTGCAATCAAGCGGTTCACCATTGCTGACGAGAAAGACATGCAGCGAGACATGGACAACCAGCGCAACTGGAACGGGCTGGTTGAGAACGTGCAGGAAATCAACTAACCGCTGCTGTAACTAATGTCCACCGCGTTGCTGATTTACTGGCAAAGACATGAAGAAGCAGCGATCGACATACATGATTTGCCAGCCGTTTACGGAGCAGATGCTGACGACTTGCTGTTTGCAGACCGTCAATGCAATGGCTGGCAGGTGTTAACAGCCATTTTCCGTCTGAACCTAATCCTTAACAAATACAACGAGCAGAGAATCAACGATGAAAGCAATGGCGCTAAACAGTTACGGACCGGACAGCGTATTTGAGGAAGCCGACGTCGACACACCCCAGGCCGCTGCCGGCCAAGTGTTGGTGAAGATTGCGGCGTCCAGCGTGAATACGGTGGACACTATGATTCGCAACATGGGCAAGGATCTCCCGCTATCACCAGAGACTCCAGCGATCCTAGGCATGGACTTCGCCGGGACGGTTCAGGCGATTGGTGAAGGCGTGACCGGTTTTGCAATTGGGGACGAAGTGTACGGCTGTGCGGGCGGCTTAGCGAATCTCCCAGGAACACTTGCCGAGTACATCGCCGCGGACGCAAAACTAATTGCTAAAAAGCCATCCTCGCTGTCGATGCGAGAAGCTGCCGCATTGCCTTTGGTAGCTATCACGGCTTACGAAGGATTGGTCCGCGCAGGTGCTAACGCTGGTCAAAAGATCTTGGTACATGGCGGCTCCGGCGGCGTGGGGCATGTCGCTCTGCAGCTTGCCAAGCACATGGGCGCGGACGTTTACGCTACCGGTGGTGGAGAGAAACAGCTGGCGTTGATTGAACAACTCGGTGCAACGCCAATCAATTATAAGACGGAAGCCGTAGAAGAGTATGTCAACACACACACCAGTGGAGCAGGTTTTGATGTAGTTTACGACTCGGTCGGCGGCGAGAACATGCTGAACTCGTTCGGTGCCGCAGCCCTGAACGGTCACGTGATAACCACAGTTTCGATGTGTGAGCTCGATTTGACGTTGGCTCACTTCAAAGGCCTGTCAATTCATGTCGTCTTTATGCTCATTCCGATGCTACACGACTTCAAACGAGAAGCTCACGCAGAAATCCTTACTAAACTCGCTGAAATCGTCGATGCGGGCGGTCTGAAACCAGTCCTGGACGCAACCAATTTCAAACTCAATGAAGTTGGGGAAGCGCACGCTCGTCTGGAAGGGCGGCAAGCCATGGGCAAAGTGGTCATTGAGAATTGAGCTGAGTTTAGATGACTACCGGCGTCTCACAACACGACTTTGAGAAGCTCAACCGCGGGTACAACCATGTGTTTGCTGTTGGCGAATTGAGCATTGGTTTAGTTGTGCCAATCGAGAACTATGCTTCCGGGCCAGTTCCAACGATGGAGCGGCACATCGAACGAGTCCAGTTGGCCGAAAGGTTAGGTTTTCGTGCGGTGTGGATACGAGATGTGCCGTTTAATGTCCCTAGTTTTAGGGACGCCGGACAGACGTTTGATCCCTTCGTGTACCTCGGTCTGCTGGCTGCCAAAACGGAGTCGATCACACTGGGAACTGCAAGCATCATTCTAACGCTCCGCCACCCGGCTCACGTTGCAAAAGCGGCGGCAACCGCGGACGTGTTATCCGGTGGCCGGATAATACTGGGGGTCGCTTCGGGCGATCGACCGGATGAGTTTCCGGCGCATAACGTTCCCTACGATGATAGAGGCCAGAGGTTTCGCGACAGTTTCGAATACATCCGCAAAATGGGTGACTCATGGCCTCGATTTGAAAATGCCTTCGGCCAAACCCACGGTCAAATGGACATGCTCACTAAGCCAAGGGAAGGGCAGGTACCGATGTTGATCACCGGTGGCAGTCAGCAGAATCCTGATTGGCTAGCGGACAACGGAGACGGATGGATGCTTTATCCACGGCCAGCGGTGCAGCAGGCCTCAGTCATCCAAGACTGGCGCGAACGAATACGGTCGGTTGGACGCGCCAACCAGCCCATACTTGAACCGCTTTACATCGACTTGACAGAGAATCCTGATACGCCTGCGTCACCTATCCATCTTGGCTACCGACTGGGTGTCAAAAGTCTTATCGAATATTTGAAAGTGCGGCGATCCATCGGTGTCAATCACGTCGCGCTCAACTTGAGGTTCAACCACACCGACATTGAAGGTGCGTTGCAGCGCATTGCTGAGAGTGTCTTGCCCGAGTTTTCTACAGTCGACACGCAAGAATCTTAAGATGAAACGAAAACGCATACTTTTGACCGGTGCTACCGATGGAATCGGATTAGAAACCGCGAAGTCGCTGTCTGCTCTTGGCCATCATCTGCTATTGCATGGACGCAGTCGCGCGAAACTCGAGTCTGTATTGCAATCGCTGAAGGAAAGCGATAGCGCAGTCGAAGTCGAAACCTATGTTGCAGATTTGTCGAACTTGGACACGGTTTCGGCGTTGGCAGGTTCTGTCCAAGCAAGGCACAAGTCGATCGACGTGCTCATCAACAACGCTGGAGTCTTCGTTACCAACAAACCGCGTACCGACAGTGGGTTGGATGTACGATTTGTCGTCAACACGATCGCTCCCTATGTGCTGACGAAGCATTTGCTTCCAAGTATGCCCAGCGACGGTAGAGTTATCAACTTGTCCTCAGCGGCTCAGTCAAGCGTTGATCTCGACGCATTCTTGGGCCACGGCGATTTGACGGACAGCCAAGCCTATGCGCAAAGCAAACTCGCGATCACGATGTGGACAAACTACCTTGAATTTCACCTCTCAGGAGCTAGTCCTTCGATCATCTCGGTGAATCCTGGGTCTTTTCTTGGGAGCAAAATGGTACGGGAGGCATATGGTCAAGAAGGGAAAGACCTCCGTATCGGAGCCAGGATATTGGTTCGCGCAGCTCTATCAGATGAGTTCGACGGTAAAAGCGGACAGTACTTTGACAACGATTCAGGGCAGTTCGCATCGCCTCACCCGGACGCCCTAGACATGCAGCAATGTGAAGCGGTGGTGAAGGCGATGGACTCTATTGTTTGATTCCGACGATTGACTTTTCTGGTCAGTTGGCATTTGGAATGACGGTGTACTTTCCCTTGGTGCGTATGTAGACCGTGCATTCACGGTCGCTGGACACTTGATGGGAAACAATGCCTTGTGAACCAATGTATCCACCGGCAGACAAGGATTTCGTCCCCGGCGCGTTAGCTAGACTCAGTTTCAACTCGCCCTTGATAACTATGACTCTGAAGGTCGATTTGTTTGTGTTGAGTGATCCAGAAAAGCCCGGTGGAAGTTTCAACAGTGTGCCATTGATTTGATCGTCATCAAGTGAGCCCCAAAGAAAAGTCATCTCTGCGTTCTTGGATTTTCCCGTTTGGGCTTCTTCTTGGATCCACGTTGTATCTGTAGAGTCCAACCAAACAATGTTTCTAGCATCGACGTTGATAGGGCGCTGACCGTTGTCAAAAGCTTCTGAGGGAGGTTTGACCAGATAAGGCCCTGATTGGATCTCGACGTACCCGATACTGGCGCCGCGGGCGGAGGTAATGTGGACTTCGCCAGCAGGCTGCGTCCAATACGAACCAATACCCATCCACATATTGGCTGCATCTGGATCATCATTGTGGAGTGCACCTCCCAGGACGATTCCTCGGTAAGTTACGTTGTGGATGTGGGGCGGAGACGAAAATCCGTCTACAAATTTAACGAGGAAGCCCGATTCACCGTCTTTGGTTTGATCGCCCCAAATCGTTCCAGCTTGAGGACTGGCATCACCACGAGCCGGGTTGAGTTTTCTCCACTTAATTTCTGGCGCGGTCCGGATTTCGGTTTTCGTTTTGTCCTGGGCTGATGTCTTGGTAATCAGCAGAGCGCCTATTAGTGACAAAGCCATCATAGCGGTCGTCAGAAAACGGAGTTGTTGAGTATTTCGAGCCACTGTGATTCCTCGTTTCTTGCGGAAGTTCCGGCCAGGATCGTGATTTCGGACTGCCGTTGCTCTACGGCGATTTGTCGCCGAATGACAGCCAAGGATCAGTGCGGATTCCACCGGCAATTTCCATCAAGGAATTCGCGATTTTTCCAAAATCATGATCGCGGGCGGGTAACGAGAGAATTGTCGACGTAAGACGATCGCTATGAGCCGGTGTTCGCGGCAAATCGAGAGTCGTTGACCGCAGGATTATTTGATTTCAACGTGCAGCCAAGCACGGGCATATGCCCAATAGCGTTCAGCGGAGGCGGTAGAGATCTCGAGAGCCTGCGCGGCTTCGTTAATCGTAAGCCCGGCAAAGAATCGCAGTTTCACGAGTTCAGCTTTGACGGGAGACAAATCGCTGAGCTTGGTCAGCGCCTCGTCAAGATCGAGCAATTTTTCCGGCTGAGAAGCCGCGGGATGATTCCAAGTTTCTAGTTCAATTCGGTTGTGATTTCCACCGCGTTTTTCTGCTTGGCGCTCCTTCGCATGATCGATCAGAATCCGCCGCATAGCCTCGGCTGCCGCACCGAAAAAGTGGCCACGTGAATTCCACTTATACTTTTTCTCGTGGTCCTCACCGCCGACGCGTAGCCAGGCCTCATGTACCAGCGCGGTCGCTTGGAGAGTGTGATCTGGACGCTCATGCTTCAGTTTTGCGGCTGCCAGTTGCCGCAACTCATCGTACAGCAGTGGGAGAAGCTGGTTCGCATCGGTGGAGTCACCCGCGTCCAGTTGGTTGAGAATCTTAGTTAGTTCCTCCATGCTGCAATCCTGAATCATTCGTTTTCAGATGAAGCAATCTGCTGTCGACACTCTTTGATCCATCGACCAACAGAATCGTCTGCGTTTCCGTGATCGGTACCACGGTACTTCTCAAATGCCACCAACGCCTGTCGGTAGTCCGATTGCAGCATCCGAGCTCTGCCAACGATCGGCAACGCCTGCAACAGATGTGGGTCCTTAGAAATTGCAGCCTCCGCTGACCTACACGCATCGGTTAGACGTCCCAAGGCCAGTTGCCACTCAGCAAGGTCAACGTACAGTGCTGCACTTTCAGGTTCTAGATCGAGAGCTTTGTTGAGCGTTTCGCAAGCCGCGGGAAGTTCTCCATTCGTGGCGTACGCTCTCGCCAATGACCTCCATGTCCCGGCAGCATTGGGCCTGAGTGCCGTGCATCGCATGTAGTAGCGGATCGCCTCATCGGCCTTTTCCTGTTCCATCAACAGAGTGGCGTATTCGAAATTTAGTACCAAATCATTGGCGTGCTGCGACAATGCAAATGATCGAATCTCGCTTGCTTGGTCAGCATTTCCTACTATTTCGTAGGCCACCGCCAACCAAGACAGCTTCCGGGCGCAAGCCGCGAATAGTTCATCCTGAGAAACGGCCGCCGACAAAAACTCTCTATCGGGATCAACGGTTCCGAAGATTGTCCTCCGGATCGCAGCTCGCATGGGATTAGGGTCAGCGACGCACATCGCTTCTGTCCAACCGTGAATCTCTTGCTGTGAGATCGGCATACCTCCCGCATCTGAGATCTTAATCCGTGTTGATAGCCAGAGTTCAAGTGCATCGGTGACCTTGAGCGGTTTGCGATCCTGTTTGAGTTGACGTTCAACGTCGTGAAAAGACAGGTTTTTCAAGGCATAACCTCGCTTTCCGAGAATTTCGCAAAACTCTTGTTCCATAAACTGCCAACTCTCGATGTCCGGTTCAGTCGACTTTGTCAGCAGCAGATTCTCCATCGCAAGTGTGAAGTCTCTGTCCTGGTTGGCTTTCTTGTAGCGGTCCAAGAAGTTTAAGGCTTGCTCAGCAGTTTGGCTGTCATTACGACCTGTTGCGACTGATGCTTGAATTTGGCTGGACAAGAGGCTCACGGTTGTCCAAAGCTTGTCAGATGTCATGTCCTCGGCTGCCGAAACCAACGCCGCATTAGCCTCATCGAGCAGTCGGCTTATCCGCGAATTCTCTTTTTTGCGTGCCGCTCGAACATGACGTTGATTATTGAGGAGCCCGATCGCCACCGCTGCAACCAACAGAACCACCGCTGCACTCAATACCAATCGGTTTCGGTTTCGCGATGCAAACTTACCCAATCGGTATGTCAGAGAAGGCGGTCCCGCAAGGACGGGCTGGCTAGCCAAAAAACGTTGCAGATCGTTGGCGAGTTCGTTGGCTGAATCGTATCGACGATCCCGGTCCATTTCCAAGCCTTTCATCGTGATCCAATCCAGATCGCCGCGGACTTGTTTCACCAGCCGTTCGAACGAAGTGTTCCGCTTTTCAGCCAAGGTCATTTGTTTGGCGGACGACTCTTGCAAGCGTTGGCTGGGTCTGTTCGCTACTTGTCTGCTGACAATTCTCTGAACTTGTTGGTAGCTGGCATCCTTCAACGCCTCGGTTCGCACCGGCGTCGTTCCCGTGAGCAATTCATAAAACAACACAGCTAACGAATAGACATCGCTTCTTGTATCGACATCTAATTCTGACATGCCAGCCTGTTCGGGACTCATGTACTGGGGGGTTCCGATCATCGCGCCCACGACGGTGCTGAGGCCTTGTGGGGTCCGCCTCTGGTCCAGCGCCTTGGCGATTCCAAAGTCAATAACTTTGACGTTTGGCAATCCATCTTGCTCACCAACCAACACATTGTTCGGCTTAATGTCGCGATGGATCACCCCCTTCTGATGCGCATGATGGACTGCTCGACATACGGTAATGAACAATTCTAAACGTCCGTGAATTGGCATCGCATGGTTGTCGCAGTACTCAGTTATAGGCACACCATTGACCAGCTCCATGACAAAATATGGCCGGCGGCCGTCGTCGATTGCGCCGCCGTCGAACACCCGTGCGATATTCGGATGGTCCATGATCGCCAACGCTTGGCGCTCCGCTTCAAACCTGGTGACCACCGCGTTTGAGTCCATGCCCGGCTTGATAATCTTTAGGGCAACGCGACGATGTACCGGCTGCAGCTGTTCTGCTTCGAATACGACTCCAAATCCCCCTTCGCCAAGCCTGTTAACTAATCGGTATGGTCCAATCTCGTGGCCCTCGAGCAGCGTGTTCTGGGTTAGTCGGAGGCCTTGAGTTTCAGCGAGGTCGAGTATTCCCGATGCGTTGTCATGCTCGTCGAGCAATTCCTGAATGCGATCGAATAGCACAGGATCACCAGCGCAGGCTTGTCGGACGTAGGCCTGACGTTCGTGAGCCGACAGATTCAATGCGGACAGAAAAATGGATTCTTCAGAGTTCATTGTGGTTTTGGATCGTGGTAGCAGCAGCGATTCAGCACCATTGTCGCATGATAAGCCTCAAAACCAAATATAGAGGGCCCAGCTATAAATAACTTGGGCAAAGTTGAGTGTCTGTGGAGTTAGCTCGATTGTTGACTCAGAGTCCGCAGGCAATCCAAGTCTATAGGAGCTTTCACGCCGTAATGACGGGCTACCCCTTTGAATGTCATGGCAGCGTCAGTTGAGAGCTTGAGAACGCTAAACCATCCAGGGGAATGCGAGGAACAGCTTGATGATCAACGCGTTAAGAATGTCGACAAAGAAAGCGCCGACTAGGGGTACGACTAAGAACGCTTTGAACGACGGACCATGTCTCCGGGTCAGAGCATTCATGTTTGCGATCGCAACGGGCGTTGCTCCCAGTCCCAACCCGATGAAGCCTGCTGATATGACAGCTGCGTCGTAGTCTCTGCCCATGACTCGAAAGACCACAAGTGCTCCGAACAGCGAGATGACCAGGACCTGGACGACGAGCGCGAATATGATCGAATTCAAACCCTCTGCCAATGAGTTAAGGTCCATGCTCATTAGGCTCATCGCCAGGAAAAGCTGAAGCGCCACTTCGCCAACCTTGTCGAAATCGCCTTGCCGAAGCTCACTCTTTCGGGCGTCTGCCAGATTGGTAATCAAAATTCCCACCATCATCGAAGTGAGAAACCCAGGTAGTTTGACGCCGTATCCGGTGAAGAGTCGGTTGACGATTTCGCCTAGCGAGATGCAAACCGCCAGAATGAAGATGGTCTTCAGGGTTCGGTCCATCGTTACTGGCTCTAGTGGCTCCGGCGCCTGTTCCTCATCGCTCATCATCGGCTGATCGCTTTCTGCGTCGTCGGGATCAAGCCGATGTTTTTTGATCAGCCGTTCTCCGAGTGGCCCACCGGCGATCCCGCCAGCAATGAGCCCGAACGTGGCAAAAGCGATGCCCAAAAGATCGGCACCGGGAAGTTGCTCCTTCAGCTCCTGGCCCCATGCGATCGCTGTCCCATGACCACCTGCGAAAGAGATACTGCCGGCGAAAAGGCCGTAGGCCGGATCGGCGCCGCTAACTCTCGCGAGCAGGATACCAACGCAGTTTTGGGTGGTCAGAAAGATTGCCGCCAAGATCACCAGAAAGATCAGGTCGCGTCCGCCTTCGGCAAGGCGGGAGAACTTCGCTGAAAGGCCCACGGTACTGAAGAACGCCAGCAGCAACGCGTCACGCAGTTGTAGATCGAACTCAATTTTCGGCCCGCCGAATCTGATAATCGCGAACACGATCAAGCTGCACAGAAGACCGCCGGAAACGGCTTGAGGAATACTGTATTTCTCAAGCACCGGAATCTTGTGGGTCAGCAAATTCCCGACGTAGAGAACGATAATGCTGACGATCAGCGTGTCGAGCACGTTGATGTTAAGTTCGTTCATGCGCTCGAACTCATCTGGTCGTTAAAAGGTAGCGCGTGATGAGCGCAGTGCAATCGCGAGTTGGTCTCAGGCATCCAACGACAGCGATCACAGAAATTGTCCAGACTCCATAGTTGCCGACAAGTCCCCACGGCAAGCTTGACGGTCAAGCCGGCTGAGACCGCCGCGTCGCGTTCATTAACGAACGGCGCAAGGACAGGAGAACTCTGATCTGCTAAAAAAAACGGCTGCTGGACAGAAGCCCAACAGCCATTTGGATCGCACTATCGTCTGGCTGCAAGCCAGCCGAAGAAATTATCTAGCTTACGCTCCGCGCTTGTCGTGCTCCACCATCGCGTAGGCGTTGTGGCTGTGAATTGATTCAAAGTTCTCAGAGAAGCATTGGTACCACACGATCCGGTCGTCTTCACGTAGAGCCACTGCCATGTCTCGTACGATATCTTCGACGAACTTAGGATTCTCGTAAGCCTTCTCTGTTACCCATTTCTCGTCCGGGCGCTTCAGCACTGAGAACACTTGCGTTGAAGCACATTCTTCAATCATCGCGAAGAGTTCTTCAATCCAGAAATTCACGCCGTCAGCGACGCGAACTTTGACAGTCAGTTCGCATCGTTGGTTATGGGCACCGTGTTTCGAAATCTCTTTCGAGCAAGGGCACAGACTGGTTGCAGGGATCTTCAGGGTCATGATGAAGTCGTCAACGGTCCCCTTCGTCAGCTCGAAAGTGACATCGATGTCCAGCTTGCCCGATTGACCTGTAACTGGTGCTTTCTTCTCGATGAAGTATGGAAAGCTCAGCTCCAAGAACGCATTTTCAGCATTCAGCTTTTGACGCATCGCTTCGGCTAATTCGGTCAGGGAGTCACTGCAGAGATCATCGTGCCGACCGCTGAGAACTTCCAGGAAGCGCGACATGTGCGTTCCTTTCTCCGTGTGAGGCAGCGAAACGAACATGTTGATGTTCGCGACTGTGTGCTGGAAAGTATTACCTTTGCCTTCACCGGGGGTACGCAACGAGATTGGATAGCGAACGTTTGTCACACCAACCTTGTTGATTGCCACACGCCGCGTGTCACCGCTCGCCTGAATATCGGGAAGCTCTTGAACACCGTTTTCAGGAGAAAATTGAATCATTGGATTTCCTTAATTGCGACGCGATTCCAAAAAGTGGCAAAGCAGACGACTTGGTTGTAGTTACTGGAGTAAGTGTAAGCGAGGAAGAAACAGGTTGTTTAGGAGCCGGCAAAGTCAGCCACGAGAGCGTCGGACGCCAGACTAGCTGGACTGTCGAGGCTGGCTTCTGCGTATGACTCATCCGTCTCCCAAATTCGAACACGCACGGCCGTGGCACCGGTGTCCTTCAAAACAATCGGACACGCTTCTTCGAGTAGGTACTTTGCCATATTCTCGGCGGTTGGATTATACGGGAGCACAAAGAAGCGACTAGGCTTGACCATTTCAAGGGCCTGCCTGGCGTTGCTGTCTTCATGACTGATCAAGAACGAATGATCCCAGTTCTCGTCCAACCAACCTTTGACACGTTTCTTTAATACTGAGAAGTCGAAGACGCGTCCAACGCTGTCTTGCTCATTTCCTTGCACAAAGAAATCAGCAACGTAATTGTGTCCGTGAAAGTGCTCGCACTTGCCACCGTGCCCATACAATCGGTGCCCTGCACAAAACTTGACGCGACGCATGATAGTTAATGACATTCTTCTTCACTGACTTTTGAGTGAAACGCGGGTTGGAATTTAGAACCGAAAAAGTGTATCAGGGTGTCCAGTACCTCAGCCTCGAATCGCTGATGGTAAACTATTCCTAAACAATTCGCTGTGGTTCGAAATCGATGTCGGGAAGAGTTGCGTGACGCGACACGAGAGCTATCTGTTACTTTGCTTCGTTGCGGGCTTCGGGGTTCTGCATTTGGCAGTGATGATTCTGAACAACATTGAGGTACATGCAGCTAGCGTATACGTCGCATTTAAGGTTTGCACAACGCAAACACTGACACGCATCGAGAGAGCAACGCTAGTGCTCGCGCTCTTGGTCGTGAGTGCAAGTTGCAGTTTCATGCTTCTTCACTTGCGTGGAGAGACCGGCTTCCCACCATCGCTAGCTCATCTACTGTATTGAGCAGTAGAACTCCAGTAGTTTGACGCGCAATCATCCAGGCTCAGTCAAAACACTAGCGCGTCCGATTAAACTAGTGACGAAAGGGAATTATTTTTGGTTGCTCGAACGTCTTGCGCGGATGTGGGCAATCTTACGCACTCCAGGCGAAATACTAATTGCATGGTCTGCCAATTGAAGTGTTCCGGCATGGCGTTTAGGTGCTAAGGCGGCGACGAGAATAGTGAGCGATCTTCAGAATCCGTACCAGTCAGCGTCGGTCACAGACCGCGATCAGCATCGGCCAAGGACATCACCAGTCAAGAGGATTCGATGGATGTCCGGAATCCTCGCAGTTGCCGGTGCAATCTATTTGCCTGCAGTCATCTATGTCGTCTTCATTCCAGGTGGCATTATCTGGTTGTGTTGGGTCTTAATTGCATGTGGCATCCGGCAACTTAACAACATAATCTTTTGGGGAATTAGTCTGTTGTGGAACGGTGGTTGGCTAACGTTTTTTCTAATTGAATGTACGAAGCATCCTTCGGGGCCGATCCATCTTGTGATACATAGCAGCTTCGCCGTGTTCTTCTCGATTGCCGCAATTGTGCTAAACGCTACCAGCAGACCGAGGACGAACGGTGATCGCAGCTCAGCATAGAGCAGCTGGGTCGTACGTACCTTCGGCGTGCTTTGTGGTGCCAAGAGTTACTGAACGCTGATTCTTATCAACACAACTAACAATGAAAATGTTCGCAACGTTGAACCAGCGTAAGCAAATCAGTATTCAATTCATTCTTGCCATAACAACAGTCGTGGCCTTGGTTTTGTTCGCCACACAATTCATCGCGCAGTTTCCATTCCTCGTTGCAACCATCGCGCTCATTGCTGCTTTGCTTGCCATTACGGGTGGACTTATCATCGTATTCGCGTTGCTAATTGCTTTTTCCATTCTGGCTTCACCGAGAGAAGCAGATAGGGCAAGGGAATTAAAGAAATGCATGCGGATGGCTCTCGTTGGAATCGCCGCAACTCTCCCTGTCGTGCTGCTACTCCTGATTGCAATTTTTTACTTTCTATTTTGACACGTCACTCGGGCCGTCGCGACATCGCTCGGCTCGGCCAGACGCAACACCGGGAAGAGGCTGGCACCCAAATGTAATCACCTTTGGGGCGAGATCGGGCACAACGGCTAATTTCTCAGGCTTAAATGTTCCGGGCACGTATGCTGAGTTCACGTCGCAACCGAATCGGAGATCGTATGTTTTGCATCAGCAGGGGCGGTCGAACGCAGATACAATCGATCAAACGGTTTTCGCGGTTGTCGTGGAACGGTTGTAGTACATCATCTCCAAATAGATGGAAACGAAAGAGCGCATTGTCGGAATTGTGAATGTGTAGTTCGATCGAAGTTAAGGAGCTGACAGCGGAAGATGCCGAGCTCCTAGATTCAGTCGCTGATGATGTTTTCGATGACACCATCGTTCGCCAACGTGCAGGTGAGTTTCTTGGCGATCCACGACACCATTTGGTCGCAGCAGTCAGCGACGGGTGGATTGTTGGCTTCGCGTCGGCCGTTCACTATGTGCATCCAGACAAAGCTTGGCCTGAGATGTGGGTGAACGAGCTCGGTGTTGCCCCGCATTTTCGTCGGCAAGGCATTGCGACGGAACTCCTCAATAGGCTCTCGGAGATTGCCGGTAGGATTGGTTGCCGTTCAATTTGGGTGCTAACAGAACGAAGTAATGCGGCTGCAATGGCTTTGTATGGATCATTATCACGGTCCGGGGCGGAAGACGCAGTGCTCTTTACGATTCCCGTCCAAGACGCCGACGCAGCGCAGTGAAGTGTACCAGAGCAGAAGAGCGAGGAACGTAGAGTCCTCGTGTGCACGCCGCGCTTTCGCAGGGGCATCCTGGAAGGGTTCCGCGGTTTCATGCAGTTGTTTCACACAGTCGAGTCTTGCTGGTCGATTTTGCTAGACAATTCTGTTAGAGTGCGCTGCCTATGAATTTGGCATATTCCAAACGTTCTGCGTTAAACACTCCGCATGATTGTCCACCAGCAGTGACTTGTGCTTCTCCTCAAAGGTAGTCCAGTGAGCTCCGTTGACCGAAAGAAACTCGTCGTAACCAACGCCTCTGTTCTCGCCTCGGCTGCTTTAGTGTCGTTCGTGCTTCCGAAGATTGCCGAATCCATCAGCGATGGACCTGCCAACTTTCTCGTCGCCATGGCGCATGTCATACCGATGCTCGCTGCGATTCCAATTTCCTGCAACTTGATCGCGAAATCGCAACCGGATGCTGGCGACTGAATTACCCAATGATGGAACAGTCCTGTGACATCCGACATCCAGGAAGCAGTTTACCAAGCAAGAAACTCTCGCAAGTGAGTTGTTAAGGCCTGCAAGATAGATTTGGGTGGCACTCCTAGCGCGACAAAGGCCCGCTGACCAGATAGCAGATTGCTGGAGTGTGCCGGGGCAATAGAGACGATCGCGTTCACTCGGGCTTCGGACAGCTCAGGTTCCTGGGAATCCATCACTCGGCTGGCGAGCCTTCCGCCGTTCAGGGCGAGCAATGCGGGGTCAGCCGGCTGGGTACTAGCCCGCGCTTCGATGCGCTCTACGGTAGCGTCCCAAATCTGTTTGTCATCGATGACGCGGACCTTCACAGGGCGATCGGCCGCTTGTAGTTGCGTTACATCCCGTTGACTGAGCGAGACCTTCAGACGTTTTTGGTCTTCCAGCCCGACGACGCCAATCTCAGTTCCTGCTTCAAGATAGCTGCCCAGCAGTTGTGGTAGACGCCGCGCTACAACGCGGCCGTCACGTGTTGCCACGATGGCAAGTTGTTCAACGTCTTGGTCGAGTTCAACTAGTTGCTTTTTGATTGCTTCGACGCTGGACTGGAGCTGCTTGGCCTCGGAAGACTCGCCTAACCAGCGAGCTTTCAACAGCTCTTTCTCGGTCTGGGCCAATTCCGTTCTACTACGATCGCGTTTTTGTACCAACGCATCGTTGCGGAGGACGACAACGGTTTGTCCGGCGACCACCCATTCTCCGTCGTGCGCCAGAATTTGATCAACGAATCCGGCTGATGTCGCTCGCAGTACACAAGGTGGATCATACTGAACAACTGCAGGCACGGTACGTGAAACGCCAACGGGGATCAGGCTAATCATACCGATGGAGAACCCCGCGATGCAGCCAAGGCGGAGCGCAAGACGCGTGACAGACAATTGACCACTGTTGTAAGACGTGCGGAGATGCTGAAGAAGTTTCACCAAAGGGTGAACCGCGAAACTGAACAGACCTCCCGCGGCGATCACAATCCCCGCTCCTTCAAACATGGCTGCCGCACCCAAAATTAAACCTACAACAGTCAAGGTACGATAAATCGCAGCTGCTAGCCCGTAGAGCTTAATCCAAGCTGTACGTGTGCCAGGCAACGTCGGTAGGGATACATTCAGGCCGAGTAAGTAGCGTCCGCCGAAGTATCGTGCGTAACGCTGACCAAGCGAGTAGAGGTTATCTACGTTTGTTAAATCCGCGACAGCAAAGTAACCGTCAAATCTCAACAGAGGATTCATATTGAAGAGAAAGGTACTGACGGTTGCAGTTAGGAAAACGTCGGCGGCGATCTGTTGAATAGTCAGTGAACCAGATACGCTCCATACCGCTAAAGCAGCTGCTGCCACCGCAGCCTCGGCTGCGATGCCTGCCAACGTTACATGCAGCCGTTTCCACTGTGAGCCAAATCGCCAGCTGGAAGTCACATTCACATAGGCGAGTGGCACTAGCAAGATGAACGCTACACCAGCCTCCCTTACTTCGCCCCCATATCGCCTACATACACCGGCATGAGCAAGTTCGTGGATGGCCTTAAGCAGACACCAGGCAATCAAAACTGCAGGAGCACGCTGGGCCGAGAATAGGTTTTCGTAGCAACTGAGGAATTCGCCCCAATTGCCGGTCATCGCCGCAACGGCGAGCAAAAAGACTAGGCCACATGCCACGAAGGCATAACCACTGAACAACCATCCAAAGTAGCGAACGAGGGTCTTTAGCGCTTGGTCCGGATTACCAAGCGGTAGCTTCCAAAAGAAAGCCGCTGAAAGTAGCGATTTCGTTGGGCCTGTTGATGCCGGGGCAGACGCACCCTGAATTAAGTTGTTGGATGCCAACCACTTACAAAGCGAACCTGCAGCACCAGGGGACAGACGCTGTTCTTCCGGCAGCGTTTCGCAGGCCGCGAAGGCAGCAGGTGCAGAAGACGTAGCAATTAGGGCTCGTACAAAAGCAAATTCGGCGGGCCCCAGGCGGAAGAAGCGACCTGATGCAGTGTCCTCCAGCAATCCGCCAGTACGTTCCCCGGGACGGGACGCGGTGAGTTGCAGATTCTCGACCAATGCGAATGCATCCGGCATCGGCTCGACCGACATCTTGTCTTGCTCCACC
>DNPC01000277.1 GCA_003501565.1 Planctomycetaceae bacterium
TTCGTCCTGCAGACGACCACCGATTGAAAAGAATCCTCCACCACCAGAAACAGCGGTTTGAATCGCAGCAATACCCGCCGCGTTCAGGTCAAAAGCGAACGGGTCTGACGTTGAGGTATCGATGAAAAGCGAGCCGTAGGAAGTACCACTACCGAGATCTGCGTAGATAGATGGCCCAAGTGTAAGGTCGTCGTCGTTGTCATTTAGGACATCAGCCGCGGTGGATACATCGAAAAGCAGCAGGGTCCCAGAGAAGTTTGTTGACGTCCCTCCCTTTGGCAGTGTTAACGTAGCAGACTGGATCGTTTGGGAAGAATCGATCGCGGTCAGGTCGAAGGTAAAGAAGCTTCTCAGAGTAACACCCGCCAAATCGCCTGTGTGTATCGACGAGTTGGTGTTGTTGTTACCTCCTGCCTGGTTCTCCGACCACCATCCTTGGTTCGGTGTACCAGCATCGAACTCGTTGTCGCTAGTACTTAAATTTACCAGCCCCGCGTGGGCGGGAGAAACAACACAAGCGGCTAAAGCAATCAGGGCGAAACGCATTTCAACAACTCATCTAGGTTAGCAAAACTTAAGGCAGGTAATCGCCGTCTTTAAGCAGGTATCGATTTGCAGGAACGTCGCTAGATGCCGTCTTGGGAGTAAGCAACGCTTGATAAACGTGGTAGTCAATCGAATCAGCCAATACAGCAACGGAACCATCCAGCATCACCGCCTGGACGACTCCATTGTGATTCGACGAAGGTCTAGCGTATTCATAGCCAGTGGCTCCAGCAACACTTCCAGTCGCCTTATCTCCATTTACTTTGTTTCTCGGCTCAACAGCTGGCGGGGGGTACTGGTTATTGGGGCGTTTAGTCATGCCAGGCATATTGGCCGCACCAGGGTCTAAGCGGTAAAGCCAACCGAATCCAACATGCCAGCGGACCGATTCGTTGTCCATGCTGAAATAATTCCAGCCGTCCGCTTGGATGTTCTCCGAAAATGCAATTGTGCTGCTCAAGCCGTCATCGATTGAACCCACCTTCGACGGCTTATCGACAGTTCCAAACGATCGTACTTGTCCTGCATCTGGATCCAACCTAATTCGGCTCGGCGTTTGAATTGAGAACACCCCATTGGGTGTGCGTTGTGAACGCACAGACGCAAAGTTGCCACCCGCACCGTATTGCATGTCGAGAGTCCCCACCAGCGGGCCGTAGGCGTAAAACCCAGTGTTTGCTACATAGCTATTGCGGGCAAACTCTTCGGCCTGGTCGGGATCGCTGGGGCAAAGCGTAATGCTGGTGTTCGGGAAATATCGGTCCGCGGCGGCAGTGTTGCCGTTCACGGCCGCCAACCATTCACGCTGACTTACCTCCGAGGACTCGGCCCAGGCGTCAGCCAGAGCCTTTTGCTCCACATAGGGGGCGAGCTCGATAAACCACGATCCCACTTTGCCGGTCAAGGCAGCTCCCGTGCCACGAGTACCGAAAGCTTGCTGAAGTCCGGGATAACGCTTCTTTGCGCTCTCGAAATTCGCGGTTGCTAGACCGAATTGCTTGAGGTTGTTCGAGCAAGATGCTCTTCGAGCTGCCTCGCGGGCCATCTGGACTGCTGGGAGAAGTAGTCCGACTAGCACGCCAATGATGGCGATTACTACCAATAATTCGACCAGCGTGAAGCCAGCCTTCGATGAACGTCGCATCAAGGTCCCCTTGAATGGATAAGAAAAGATGAGTGCCTACTGGCTGTAGATAGACTTCTCCCCGCTGTCAATTGTCGCAGAGCACTCGCTGAAGGTCCAGCGTTTTGGATCGCTTTATTGTCCTCAATGAACATTCTTTCGCGGCAATTGATCGAACTTTCACAAAGTGCCGGGCCAACCTACCCCCTCGCAAGTACTGCCCGCAACGTACCTCTAGCGTGATAATTCGATTTTTTGCCACTGGGCTGTCCGCTCCTGGCGACTCGATGGCAATCCTGAGGTGACGCCAGGCGGCGTCTTCAAATCACCTCAATGGGAAGGAAAATGCCATGAACGATTTCGTCAACAACTACGTAAACGTCGTCAAGAACGCCCTCAACTTCGAGGACCGAACCAGTCGCCGGGAATACTGGATGTTCTTCGCAGCCAACTTTGCCATCGCCATTGCGTTGTGCATTGTTGACGGGCTCACCGGGCTGCCAATCTTGAGCCTGCTGTACATGGTAGCCATGCTATTGCCGGGAATTGCGGCCGCAGTACGCAGATTGCATGACACCGGCAGGAGCGGCTGGTGGATGTTGGCTGGTCTTGTGCCAATCGTGGGTCCCATTGGTCTGTTGGTGTTGATGGTGCTGCCCGGAACGGCGAAAGCAAACGAGTTCGGCGCTCCTCCAATGACCCAAGTTGCAATGCCAGCAACAGCTTAGATGCGTGACGCAAGAGTGCGTGTGCTGTATGCTATCTTGACTGTGTCGCAGTGCCGAACACTCCCGCTGGAGCGCGACACCTTGACCGACGTCGGCCAAAACATGGCGAACGTCAAGATACACCATTACAGGATTCTGACTGCCATGGAAACGGCTGCGATTCTATCACATGCTGATGCACCGCCGGAGGTTGAATTCAGCGAAGACGTCTTTGTCGATTTTGGACCAGATCCCTATTTCCCATTCCAGCGTACCGGACTTGAGCGTGTCGACGGTGATACGAAGGAAGCGCTGCGTGATGGAGTGAAGCGTTTCGCGCCGCGGGCACCCGGCGTCTACGGCATGATCGACGCACTTGGACGGTTGGTTTACGTCGGGAAGTCGAAACTCCTCCGCAACCGCTTACTCAGCTATTTCTTGCCTAACAACGAAGAGGACAAAGCCGGGCGAATCGCCGCGACGAGCAGCGCGATCGTCTGGGAAGCTCAGCCAAGCGAGTTTGCAGCACTCCTACGCGAACAGTATTTGATTCGCCATTTTCAACCACGATTTAACGTCCAGGGGCTACCCAAGCGTCAGCAACCGATCTTTCTGTGCCTGGGCCGTCCTCCAGCGGAACAGCTGTACACAACTCGGCAACCCGACGCTAACGCAACGCTTCAAATTGGCCCACTCTTCGGGGCAACCCGCGCAGCCCGTTCCCTGGAGGTACTCAACCGCATCTTTAAACTTCGTGATTGCGGCACCAAGCAAAAGTGCAGCTTCACCGATCAATTGCAACTGTTTGATATCGAGCTGCGCCCCGGGTGCATTCGTTTGGAAATTGAATCTTGTCTCGGCCCGTGCATTTCTGCATGTTCCAAAGACGCCTATCGCCAAGCGGTAAGCCAGGCAAAAGATTTCCTGCTGGGTCTCAATGCATCACCGATTGAAATTCTCGAGGATCAAATGGCAAAGGCAGCAGACCGGCAACATTTTGAACAAGCGGCGGTTTTGCGGGAAGACGTCAAGGCCGTTAAGTGGCTTAGTCGCCGCGCAGTGGAACTGAAGAAAGCTCGTGACCGTTACACGTTCGTGTACCAAGTAAAGGGCACTGACTGTGGAAGGCGGCCGGGGCAACCTTCTGACAAGTTTGACATTTGGTATTTGATCCGCCGCGGAACGCTCGAAGGTGCTGTCGCAGCTCCCAGCACGGAATCTGAAAAACGCAGTCTCCGCCGCCGCTTATCACGGTGGCTTGACGCCGAACTGGCCTGTGCCGGCGACATCGCACCACGGCCGGAAACTCTGGCTTTAATCTCAAGTTGGTTTCGCAATCACCGCAGCTAACTTGAGCATGCATTTGTGCCCGGACAACAACCCGCACCCCGCCGCAAAACAAAACGGCACCCGAAGAAACAGAAACCAACCGCCCGCCACGCTGCCTCAGCCTAGTGGGAGCGGTTATTCGTGGTGTGGAGTGGTTATTCGTAGTGGTGAGTGGTTATTCGTGGTGGGAGGTGCCATTCTTAGTGGGGAGTGATTATTCGTAGTCAAAAACACACTCTCCTATCGGAGTCCAACACAGAGCAACCGCGCTCACCGGAGCCCAACACCGAACACACCCTCCCTCCGGGAGGGTCGGGCTTGCGAGCCCCTGCGAGTAAGGCTGGGGAG
>DNPC01000311.1 GCA_003501565.1 Planctomycetaceae bacterium
TGGGGCAGTACCGGGGGTGGCGCTACGCTTACCCCCGGCTAACGTCTGCGACCGCTCCGCGGTCAGTACTATGGGGGTAAAGACATCAGGCTGGATCCAGCGCAACACCGGGGCCTGGCTAACGTCTGCGACCGCTCCGCGGTCAGTGCTGTCGGGCGTAAAGACATCAGGCTGGATGCAGGGGGCAAGCTTCTTCCATCACGCCTGGTGAGAGACACCCTTCGTGTTCACCAACAATTAAAGACCGTTTCGTCGTTAGTAGCCTGAGAGGCCGCAGCCCGTGTTTGCGAATCCGCAAGCACGCCACTGAATGCGGGCCAGCAAAACGATGGGCGTCCAGCGAGGCACCTCGGAGCGCTATTCTGATGCTTTCTTGGGAATTCACAAATAATCTCCAGAATTCGGGGGATCCTCTACTCGGCGAGGAAACATATCTCCCAAACTGTCGCATGAAAAAGCTTCCTGCCAGATCTAGGGGGCATTGGAGCTGGTCGTCCTGGCTCCGCCAAACAGGCCAGCCAGATAGATCACCGAGACAACGTCGGACGCCCGAGATTCATGGACGCAGCCACAGTCTTTCTCGAAAATGAGCGTTGGCTGTGGACCGTTGTCTACTCTCGGCTCGGGGACCGGACTGCGACCGAAGATGTCCTGCAAGAAGTATCGCTGGCGGCAATCGTCAGCGAAAAGAAAAATCAAAGCATCCGTGAAGCGCGGGGCTGGCTGTATCAAGTAGCGATACGGCAGGTGTTGCTCTTTCGACGCAAAGAAGCACGGTATCGTCGCCGCATTTCCGGCTTAGCAGATAGGACCGTTTCGTCGGATGACTTCGATTCGCTCGACTACCTATGTGCCTGCGAGGATGTCCAGCAAGTCCGAGATGGGCTGAGTGAGTTGCGCGAATCTGACCGGCAGATTTTGGTACTCAAATACAACGATGAACTAAGCTGCCGCCAGATCGCCGATCGCTTAGGCGTCCAAGAATCCACGGTACAGAGCCGATTGCTTCGAGCTCGCAGGCGGCTTCGCGGAATCCTGCAATGCAAAGTGTTGCCTCCCGAAACAGCACGCTTGGTTTGTAATCAATCAGAGAATCAATAATGAGCGATACAACGTTTTCCATCGAAGACAGAATTGAGCTACTAACCGAGGGCGAATTGAGCCCAACAGAAGCTCGGCGGTTGTTTGACGAATGCGACGGTCAACCGGAACACTGGCGGACGCTCGCGTTGGCCTTCGTCGAGGCGCAATACCTGCGGCGTGGTCTCGGTCGATCTGACCGACCGGAAGTACAGAAGACGGCAGTGCCCGAGAGTCAAACGCAATTGAGCGCCTCGCAACACGACCTACTTGTGTCAAGCTCTCAGACCAAAAACGAATCAAGTTCGACGCCGTCCCAACCAGCGCGTTCACGAAGATCGAATCGATTCTTCATCGCGACCGCCGCATGTCTATTGCTCTGCGTTGGTGCTGTGGCAGGCAGCGTGCTCAAGCGCGGGCGCATTGGAAGCGGCTCCGCGACGCCGATAGCTCTAGGGGGGAACGATCCCAACGGAACTGCAACAACTCCGACTAACGCTGACGTTCTCGAGAACCCGAACACAGATCGCTACCGCGCGGGTGCCGAGGATGCGGCTCTAGTGGAAGCCCCTCGCCCCGAAGACGACCAGTTGGTCGTTGGTTACCTCAAGTGGATCGGTCAATTTGGTCCTCAGTCCGCACCTGTCTTTCGTGGCGACAGACTGACTCCGGAAGTTCTGAATGCCTACCCAACTTCCGTCGACTCGCGCACGCGTCAGCGTTTCAAGAGGCTGGGAGTGCAAGTCTCCGCCAAGCGACGATTGGTCAGTTTAAGCCTCAACGGATCTGAGTACATGGTGGCGATGGAGGACCTCTCCCTGCTGCCTCTCAGCCGAGAAATCCTCTAACGCTACGCTTGAATTGCGCACCGATGACAACGTGACACTATCAAAAACGACTACTAACACCTTCTACCAACGGAATGAAAGTATGCCTAGACAACGAAAGTGTTTTGCCCTCCTCCTGCCTTGCCTGGCAGCAGCTTTTCCCTCAGCGCTGTATTCGCAAGAGTCGCCTCATCTACCTGCAGACAAATCTGCAGCTGTCTCAGCGACAGACGCGTGGATCCAGCAAGCAACTGAACCGGCATGGCGGATTGATTTGAGCTCCCCGCATTTCGTGCACAAGAACGCGTCGAAACATGATTGTAGGGCTTGCCACATGGAGCCCAATGGTGAGCAGTCAACATATGCCTGGGCTTACGCGTACGCCCAAGACTATGCAAAGGACGCTCGGGCTGCAGGCCAGCAGGTTGGCCGCTATGTCATCGCCAACTTGGTCGACGACATTCTGCGTTCCCATTTAGAACTTGGCGATCAACCAGCTTTGACAGTGTTGGCTGCTCATGCTGCCACTCAGAAGGAAGAAGACTCCGCCGTACTTCAGCGCGGTGACTTGATTTTGGCAAGTGAAGACCTTGCCCTGATCGACACCGTTGCATTCGCCGAACAATGTGAAAAACCTGACCAGGAGACAATCAAACTCACTATTATTCGTGCAGGTGAACGACAGAAAGTGAGTGTTCCAAGTCCTCAGCTCCAGCGTCCCAAACCTCCGTTTCAATTTGGCGTTCAAGTCGAAGATGCGAGCGAAGTCCTGCGTACCCAGCTCGGGCTATTCGAAAATGAGGGCATTGTCGTCACCGAAGTCGTTGAAGGATCTGCAGCGGAAGAAGCGGGTATTTTGGTGCATGATATCTTGCTACGTGCCGACAGCATGAGGCTCTCGACGCTTGGAGATCTACGCGATGCAGCGCAGGCGAGCCGCGGCAACACAGTAACGCTGGTCCTCATCCGAGGCGGTAAAGAACGATCACTTCGCATTCAACCCAAACGGCCAGAAGTAATTTCCTACAGCGTCACGTGTCCAGCTTCAGCGGGTGACACTGATCTCATCTGGAGCCATACCTTTGCGCCGCAACAGGATTCCTCGACATTGTTGAGGCAACAGTACCTCAACGACTTGTACGGAACCGTAAAAGCTGCGTTAGAATCCGGTGTCAAGCTGCCCGAAGACGCTTCTTTAGACCAGCCGGCAACAGAAGAATCTCCGTAAGACTCTCGAGCGGGCGTCCAGGTTCGTTGGCTTGCTTTGCGGTCTAGCAACTCAAGGCAGTCGAATTTCTGCTTGAGTTGCAGATAGGACAGCAGCTGTGCTGCGAACTCAGCTCGGTCGCAGCAGTTCGGCCGTTCAGACCGAGTGCTTCGGAAAGTCGGTATAGCCCTTGGCGCCTGTGGGGCTGTACCAGTCGGCAACATCTGCATCGGCGTTCAAGGGCCATCCGTTGGCGAAACGCTCGACAAGATCCGGGTTGCTGATGAAGGGCCTTCCAAACGCGATCAGGTCTGCGTGGCCACCGTCGATAGCGGTTTCGGCTGTCTCCTTGGTGTAGCCGCAGTTTCCTATCAGCGGGGTGTTGGTGAGTTCGCGAAAGTCAGCCAATGTCATCGGTTCTCCAAGCTCGTGGAATCCAAACGCTAGGCCATCCATGATGTGCAGGTAGGCCAGGCCAAACGAATCGAGTTGCGTGGCCACATAGCTGAATTGCTCCCGATAGTCAGGTGAACCCATATCATTGAAGACGCCATTGGGTGAGAGCCGAACACCAACTCTATCCGCCCCGATCACTTCTGCGGTTGCTGCGACGACCTCTGAAAGCATGCGAAAGCGAGCTTCAATCGAGCCACCGTAATCATCTTCACGGTGATTGGTCTTGGACTGCAAGAATTCGTCCAATAAGTAACCGTTGGCAGAATGGATCTCGACTCCATCAAAGCCAATGTCTTTTGCCCTTTGGGTGGCAACCTGGTAATCATCAACGATACCAGGCAATTCGTCGCTTCGGAGGGCGCGAGGAACTTCATAAGGCTGTTTGCCAAGTGGAGTATGCACGTACTCGCCGTTTAGCTTGATAGCTGACGGAGCGACAGCCGGTTCACCGTCATGAAAACTGCTATGTGAGGCTCGTCCACAGTGCCACAACTGTAGCACGATTTTGCCGTCCAGCTCATGGACGGCGTCCACCGTCGATTGCCTACCTGCCGCCATCTCGTCGGTGTAGATTCCGGGGGACTCGTTCCAACCATTGGCTTGTGCGGAGATCGTCGTGGCCTCGGTGATAATGAGTCCTGCTGCGACTCGTTGAGTGTAGTACTCTGACATCAGAGAATTGGGCACGCGTTCTTTGCCAGCTCGAGCTCGCGTCATGGGAGCCAACGCGATGCGATTCTTGACGTTAATCGCTCCGAGCTTGAATGGATCCAAGAGCTTAGGATTCTCTGGCATGCTGAATTTCCTTGTCAATGTTCAGATCGTATAGAGATGCGACGACGCGTAATCTGCAAAAGTATCTACGAGTTATGTACGGTTGTCAACGCAAGCCTTGACATGACCATAGTCTGGGCGATACTACGCTCGACGTTTATTGAAAAGTATTTTCCTATCCAAGTTGGGAATGATCATGAACTCATTCAAGCGTGTCGCGGCTCTTGTCGGCTCACTCATCGTGTGTGTCTCGTCATCGGTCGCAGAGGATTGGAGATCGCTTCGGGGGCCAAACTACGATGGATCGGCTTCGGTTGGCGATTCCGAGCTTGCGGTAGGCCCGATACGTCTCAAGGTTGCGTGGAAGCGGGCGTTTGGGAGCGGGTACTCAAGCGCCGTGACCTCGGGAGATCGCGTCGTGTGCGCTATGGCCGATCGAGAAGCGGATCAAGAGTTTCTAGTTGCGATGTCGGCGGAAACGGGCGAGACGCTTTGGAAGGCGCCCACCGGAAAAATCATGGTGGGTGCCAACGGATCATTCGATGGTCCCATTGCGACTCCAGCCGTGGATGATGTTCGGGCCTACCACCTGACTCCTTTTGGCGATCTCTCTGCATACCGACTGAGCGACGGAGAAGTCGTTTGGAAGCATAGTCTTACGGCCGAGTTTGGTTCACAGCCCAATTTCTACGGATTTGGAGCTTCGCCTCTTCTCTGTGAGAATCTTCTAATTGTGCCGGTGGGTTCTACCGAAGGTGCTGTGATGGCATTCGAGCCGGAAACGGGGGAGGTTGTCTGGAAGACCGGCACGGATGGTGCCGCCTTTCATGCCGTGGTCCCAGTCACCATGAACGGGCGGACGACACTGATTGCCCCCGGCAACACAACGCTACATTCGATCGATGCGAAAACCGGAGAGTTACTTTGGTCGCAACCGCACGGTAGCGCGTCTGGTGCTCCAGTATTCTCTATCGTCCCCGTGCCGCTAAAAGACGGTGGTCTGTTCATCAATGACAGTCGCGAACGATCGACTGTGTTAGATGCAAACACCAACGGTGCTGATACCAGATGGGCCGAGCGCAATATTCGGAATACCTATTGCGTCCCAGCAATGTGTAGCGGACTGTTGTGTTCGTACTCGTCTCGAATCCTAGTGGCGGTGGAACCGTCGACTGGTAAGCGGGTTTGGAGGACGCGTACGCCCGGCAACGGATTCGTAGCCACGTTGGCGGGGCGGCTCGTTGCGGCCACCATGGATGGCTCGCTACATATCGGCGATGTCTCGAAAGAAGGTTTTCAGGAAGTTGCATCGCTGCAGGTATTTGATTCCAGCGCTAAAAGTAGCGACGGCGTACTGTGGTCTCTTCCATCGATTTCAGGACGCTCTATCTACCTTCGTAGCTTGGGAGCGATAGCCCGTATCGATGTCATGCCTGGCCGAAGTCAGGCCGAAGTGGCTGAGGCGGCTTCTTCGGTTGCGCCGAAGTTTTCTGCATTTCTGAAGGAACTAGAAGATGCGCCGAACAAGCAGCGGACTATCGACGGCTACTTAGCCAATAAAACGTATCCAATCGTCGAAGGTGACCACGTCCACTTTGTCCTGCAAGGCGAATACCAGGACGTTGCCGTCGCAAGTGAACTGTTTGGCATCCGCCAGGAAAGGAAGATGACGCGCGTTGCAGGTACGAACCTGTTCTATTTCGGTGTCAAACTGCCAGAGCCAACCCGTGCTTCTTACGTGTATTTTGCCGACTACAAACCCTTGGTAGACCCAAAGAACGATCGGCAGGTTGTGAGTTCCACACTTGCCGGCGAAATGGAGCCAACCTTTATGGGACCGGCAGCGCCCCTTAATTTCTCCTGGTTTCAAAAAGGCGATATTGGGGAACTCACCGACAATACCGATATGGAAGCCAAGCAGCTTGCTGGCAGACTTGAGACTCTTGTTCTTGACAGCAAGTCGATGGAAGAGAGTATCCAATCAGTGGTCTATTTGCCGCCGGGATACGACCAGTCGCAAGAAGACTACCCAATCGTATTCGTACACGATGGAGAGGTAGCCCTGGCGTCGGGAAACCAAGCAGCGATTCTTGACGACCTAATCCGCATGAAGAAGGTTCGGCCCGCCATCGCGGTGTTCATTCAAAAGCGGTTCTATCCAATGCAAGGCCCAGGTGCCTACCCACAGATGTTTGGCGGCGAGCTTATTCCATTGACGCTGAAGAAGTATCGCGTTTCAGGTGACCGTGATGACCGAGCTAGCTTGAGCGGCGGATTCGGCGCGACGCTGTCGCTGATCGGCACTCTGCCTGCCAGCCAACTAGTGGGACGCATTGGCTGTCATTCCCCCTTTGCTTTCGAAATGCTGCATCCTGCTATTGAGCAACTTGCAAGCCTGCCCAACGACCGATGCACGGTGTTCATCGATTGGGGAGCTTACGAGTTTCGTAATCCATCTGAAAACTGGAATATGGCAGACCAAGCTCAAGTGCTCGCGAATATTCTGCAAAAGGGCGGGCATCGGGTAACCACCTCGTCGACCCCGGTAGGCTCAGACTGGGTGTGCTGGCGGTCGCAGTCAATGCGTATGTGGCAATCCTTAATTGGCGAGCCGAAAAACTGATCGATTCCTTCCAGATTGCTCGGCCGTCGCCCGGCAGTGCTTGCTTTGGGCGCAGTTAGCTGTAACACTGGTCTATGACCAGTCTGGTCTTTGACGTCATTGGAGTTGTCATGGCCCGAAAGAAACAGCAAACGAAGCCGGCGCTGATGACGCAATCCTGCGCATCGCTGCCAATTAGCGATCATGAACGGGTGACGTGTGGATTGCATATCGCCTCGCGTGGTTTGGCGTCAGCCCTAGCAAATGCGGTGCGTCACCATGGCCTCAATGGCATGGAAGCCAATCTACTGATGAAGTTGGATCTCGGATTCACCTCGCCATCGGAAATTGCAACTTACCTTGGGATAGATGCTTCCAACCTGTCGCGGTTGATGCGAAAGATGGAAGATGCGGAGCTGGTTCAACGCAACATCGATGAGTCAAATCGCTCGCGGGTCATCATCCAGCTCACCAAGAAGGGTCGGCAGCTTGCGCGAAGGATTAAGCCGGAAGTCAGGCAGATGGAAAAAGCCGCGCTGTCTATGCTTTCCAAAACGGAGCTGAAGACCCTGCAGGACATTCTCCGAAAAGTATGTACAGACTTCGTCCAAGGTTAGTTTGCCACAGATGAACACAGATTGTCAGTGAATGAAACGGCCGGTTTCCAGGCGACGCTTGCCGAGATTCAACAGCTGACAGATCGGAAAGCTGCTTGCCCTTAAGTAGTTTGAAGTTTGCCACGGATGAAAACAGATTGTTGGATTCGGTATCTTTGATTTCCACTCGAGGCTTACCGAAATTCAACAGCAGACAGCGTGGTCAGCTGGTTGCCTTCAAGTAGTCGACGGACTGAGCTGCGACCGCGTTGCTAACTTCCTTTACAGCATTGAGCGCATTCAACACGTCTCTATTCATCTGTGTTTATTCGTGTTCATCTGTGGCCAGCTCCCATGCGCGCGACACCGCCGTTTGCTACGGATGACACGCCGCATTCGCATCAGTCAGGATATTGGGTATTTGAAGTTTTGCCACAGATGAACACGGATGAACACAGATTGTCAGAGCAAGTATCTTTGATTTCCACGTGAGGTTTTCCGGAATTCAACAGTTGACATATCGGTAAGCAGGTTGCCTTAGTCGACGGACTGAGCTGCGACCGCGCCGTTAACCTCCTTTACAGCATTTAGCGCATCCAACACGTCTCTATTCATCTGTGTTTATCCGTGTTCATCTGTGGCTAGTTCTCGTCACTTGCAACACTCGCCGTTTGCCAAGGATGAACGAAGATTGTCAAAGTCGGAAGCGTTTTATTTCCACGCGAGGCTTACCGAAATTCAACAGCTGACAAATTGGTAAGCAGGTTGCCTTTAAGTAGTCGACGGACTGAGCTGCGACCGCGTTGCTAACTTCCTTTACAGTATTGAGCGCATTCAACACGTCTCTATTCATCTGTATTTATCCGTGTTCATCTGTGGCTAGTTCTCGTCACCTGCAACATCCACCGTTCGCCAAGGATGAACAACGATTGTCAGAGTCGTAAGCGTTTTATTTCTACGCGAGGCTTACCAAAATTCAACAGCAGACAGATTGGCAAGCCGGTTGCTTTCAAGTAGTTGAGGCACTGAGCGGCGAACGCGTCGTTAATCTCCTTTACAGCTTTGAGTTCCACGATCACTAAATTCGACACCAGTAAATCCGCGAAGTATTCCCCAACGACAGTGCCTTCGTACTTGACGCTGATGGGAGCCTGCTGTCGCACATCTATTCGTGCTTTGCGAAGCTCGATGGCAAGTGAATTCTCATACACCTTCTCCAAGAACCCCGAACCCAATGTATTGGAAACTCGAAACGCGCAACCGATGACCTGCTCCGTCAGCGCATTCAACTCGTCTTCACTCATCTGTGTTTATCCGTGTTCTGTGGCTAGTTCCCGTCACCCGCAACACCCGCCGTTTGCTACGGATGAGACGCCGCATTCGTACCAGTCAGGATATT
>DNPC01000731.1 GCA_003501565.1 Planctomycetaceae bacterium
CGCCGATCCGCATGACGAAAAACTGGACCTGTGTACCTTCCGTCGACCTGGCCTGGTAAACGGATTCAGTTACTTGTTCCAGCTTTGGCTGAGCCGACACCAACGGTCGCGTGATTTCCTGCATACCCAAGTAAACAGTTTGAGGGTCTCCTGCCCAACAAGTGAAAACATCCCTTTCCAGATCGACGGGGACTATGGTGGGACACTCCCGGTCGAAATCAAGACGCTCCCAGGTCGGTTGCGATTATTGACCGCTGCCCGAACGCGGGTAAGCTGACTACAGCTATCCCCAGAACTCATGTAATTCGTAAAGCGACTTATGCCAAACGTTACTGTTGGATCCGTCGAGGTAGGAAGTGATTGCCCTTTGGCCATCATTGCTGGCCCATGTGTCATCGAATCGCTGGAGCTTACGTTAGAAATCGCTCAGCACTTGCGGGAGGTTGCCGAGCGTCTCCAAATACCGCTCATTTTCAAGGCTTCGTTTGACAAAGCCAATCGCACCAGCGGCGGGGCATTTCGCGGCTTGGGGCTCGAACAGGGCTTAGAAGTCCTTGACGAAGTCAAACGGCAGACCGGCCTACCGACAACAACTGATATCCACTTGCCCGAACACGCTGCCGAGGTGGCACAGGTTTGCGATCTGTTGCAGATTCCTGCATTTCTGGCCCGCCAGACAGACCTTTTGTTGGCTGCAGCGGCGACCGGAAAGGCCATCAATGTAAAGAAAGGCCAGTTTATGGCACCAGGCGACATGCAGTACGTCGTCGACAAGCTTCGCGATGCCGGCAACGAGCAGATAATGCTGTGCGAACGAGGGACGTTTTTCGGATACGGTAGGCTGGTCAATGACATGCAGAGTTTACCGATGATGCGTTCCATTGGCGTCCCGGTAGTTTTTGATGCCACCCATTCGGTTCAACAACCTGGTGGCCTAGGGGGTGCAACTGGCGGGAACCGGACGATGGTACCGACGTTAGCAAGAGCCGCTGTGGCAGCTGGTGTTGATGCGGTATTCTTGGAAACTCACCCTCGGCCTGACGAGTCGCCCAGTGACGGAGCGAACATGGTTCCGCTGGGAGACGTAGAAACTCTGTTGCAACAACTCGGAAGTCTCAACCAACTGGTGCGTAGCTGGCAATCCTAGCACTGCATAGCTCCATCGTTCCTGCAGGTTATGTGTTCGTCCGGGCTCTTGTCCTGACGACCGCTGGCGTGACCGGAGCTCTTTATGCATCAACACGCTGTCCAGTTATCGTCCCTTTTCTCCCACCACTTCTGTTCGCGGCTATGCCAAATTCTCTGCACTTTCGCCAATTTGCGTCATCTCACCCATTGTGGACTTGCGTCTTCTGCGTCGTATTAGCCACCTGCCTGTTTTCGGGGTGTCGCAAGAGTGCTTCTTCACAAATGGCACAACGGTTAGGACAGCGGATCGAAGAGAAGAAAACCAAGACTGACAGTTTGCGGACCGCGATGCAGTTTCTTGACCAGATGGAACCGTTGACCCGTGACAACTTCATTACCGAAATCAAACTCCAGCTAAATACTTGGATCCAGGAAGCAGACCGCAATTCCGTTCAGTATTCGGCGACCGACGCAACCGGCGTGTTGGATGCGGAAATGTTGGCGGCGGTTGAAGCTACCAACCCACTCAAACAAAACTTTGGCTACTGGGATGTTGACTACATTTTCCAGTGTTATGTCATGAATGCGACCGCGGCATGGATCGCACAGTCCCCGGTGCGTGACCAAGTCGTGTTGCCATACTTGGAAGCACATCGCGATGAACTCGACGAAGAGGGATTCCGCCAGTTGGAAGAGGCCTACAAGCTCTTCGATTGGACGATGCGCAATGTGCGGCTCAAGGTGATGGACTCCAGCGTCAGTGACCTCTCTACCAACCCCCGAACTCTGAGCGAAAACAGCGATACACTTGGCTGCAGCTACCTACCTTTTGAAACAGCGGCCTACTGCGAAGGCGATTTTGTTGAACGTGGTCGCGTCTTCAACGCTCTGGCCGCCCAGAGAGGCATCCAGACTTACTGGGTAGCGGTCGGCGCGAATGAGCCCAGTAGCGGCAAGTTGTGGGCAATTGCCGTAGCTGCGGGCAAGAATCTATTTTTGTTTGAGCCAAAGCTGGGTTTCCCTGTTTTCGATCCCGATGAAACCAAAATTGCCACGCTGAACGCAGCCCAGGACAACCCTAGGATCTTGCGGAGAATGGCTCTCCCGGGATTCGAATATGCACTCTCATCGGCAGACCTAAAAGACATACGACTCTATGTCGATGCAGAACCTTGTGCTGACAGTGCACGCATGAAACTACTTGAATCCAAGCTGCTAACCGGCGAACGCATGGTACTGTACCGGAGTTTTGATGACGCAACGCAGCTAGCATCCGAGCTTGCTCCAGATTCTAAAGTGCAGCTCTGGAATGTTCCGCTGCTAGCGCAGATTCACGCGACTGCCCTGCGTGATATGCTGCGAACAGTGAACGAATCCGCTCAGGACTATATGCGCAAGCGATCCATCTGGATGACGCCTAACCCAATTTCAATTGGACACTTCAAACACCTCAAGGGACAGTTTGAGAATGGCGACGATGGTCAAGCCGGTGCGCTGCGTGACTACGTCAACAGTCTTGTTGATGAGTTGAGTATCCAACGCCTGAGCTTTGACCCGAAGGTGCGCGAAGAGCTACAAGTGGTTCGTATGCCTGGTGAGCCTTTACAAGTCTTTGAACAGCGAATCGTTCAAATGCAAGCTGTTTATCGCCGCGCAAAACGTGATGGCGACTTCTTACTGGGACAGTTGCATTTTGATCGTGGCAATTACTCCGAAGCAAGGAGCAGACTGGAGAACATCCTGTCCGATGATACTGCCCAGCGCTGGTACATTCCGGCAAGCTACACGTTGGCTCGAATTCAAATCGAGCTTGGACAGCTCGAACAAGCGGCAGAACAGCTGATTACCTACCGCGACAACCCCCGCGAAGTCGGGAATCGGATGCGGCTTAGATACCTTCGCCGGATGATCGACAGCCAGCCAGAACAATCCGATCAGTCAGACGACAGCTAAGCCGCCGCGAGTCCCAACGTTTTGTCACGTACCTGCAGCTGGCGGTTGATCTGGCCAATAAAAAACCGCCCGGACGATACCAAGGCGGTTTGCGGCATTACTAAATTCACACTGGTGATTATTCGGGCGCGTCGATCCGTTCATCGCTGGCCGCTTCGCGGAGCTTCGACAAAGCTCTTGCCTCGATTTGGCGAATTCGCTCCTTGGTCACTCCCAGCTCGGCCCCCACTTCCTTGAGCGTCAGCGGCTCTTGGTCGTGGTTGAGTCCGAATCGGCGGATGATGATCTGCTGCTCGCGATGGTCAAGTTTGCCTAAGATACGGTTGACTTGAGTCTCCCGATTCTTCTGCTTGATCTCCTCCGCATAGTGATCCTGCCGCGTGTCTTCATGGGCCAAGAACACCTCTTCACCCGATGTACGGAAGCGATCACGATGCTTGAACTCAACCGGAATCGAGCGGGCAAAGTTCTTCATGATTGCCCAACTGGCATACGTGCTGAACTTGTTACCGCGCGAGTAATCGAACTTCTCCACGGCCCGGAACAATGACATGTTGCCATCACTCACGAGTGCGAAGAAATCGTCGGAACTTTGCATATGGCGTTTTGCAATTGAAACCACCAGTCGCAAGTTCGATTGAACGATCTTGTTCTTCACATCGACCGCCGCTTGATAAAGTTCATCGATCTCATTCATCAATGAAGCTTTGGGCTCACTTTCGCTGAGCTGCGTTCGTAGCTTTGCGGCGCAGTATTTAAGGTAGTTCATCTTTCGGAATAGATGATACTCTTGTTCACGCGTCAGCAAGCCTACGTCGTACAGCGACGCCAGGTAAGTCGGCAGACCACTTGGAGCACGAACCTTGCGGGGCGGGATGATCGCCTCGGGCATTTCTCCCAAAATCTCGGTCCGCAATGAAGCGCTAGGACGATCAAATTCCTCGTTGTGGATGTGATCCAAAGGCAGTTCCATGATCACTTTCGCGCGTTGATCGTTCAAGATGCGAACGATGCTCGGCCTGGCTCGCGAGTATTTGCGGCACAGCTGCGCAATGGTGGCGCCCCGCTGATGACTGTGGAAGATGGCAGACCGATCTTCTTCAGTCAGCGGACCGCGTGAATCTGGAAATACCGCTTGGTCGGGATGACGCCGGTCGTGATTCTTGATCGTGTAGCGAATCGTCTCGACGCTGCGGTCGATCGTCTTGGCAACTTGTCGAGCTACTTCGGACAGTGTTGCACCCGCAATCGCAACGCTGCGCGCCCGCTCGATGATCTCGGCACGCTCATCTTTGGAAAGCTGACTAAATGCCTTGCCGCGATTGACTCGTTTCTTGTTCTTAGCAACAAACCGCTCAACACTACTGTGCAGAAAGCCCAGGCGTTTACGACCATCGGCAATAAAGCGCCTGCTGACCAGCCCTTGATCGCGCCACCGCGAAATCGTTTTTGTGGAAACGTTGAACATCTTGCTCAGTTCTTCAACCGTGTGGACCGGTTCCTGAGCGTCTTCAACTTTCAAATCCAGCGAATCGCTAACGTCCTCGACAAACAAGCGCAAGTCGTGCGCAGCGTCCTCACCTCGAATCATCTTCCGCGAATTTTCTTCGGGGCGGAAATCCGTTACTCGGAAGTAGATGAACTCGTATGGATAGTCGCGTGACAGATCAAGTTCACTCAATAGTTGTTCGGCTCGTTCTGCTTGCTCAAGCCGACGAGTACGCGGTGTGAACTTGATTTGCTGTTCGCATAATTCTCGGACTAAACCGATGCGGTAATCTTGATGCATCGAAAAAACCTTTCCCTGCAAGCGCGAGAGCGTCCGTTTGATCCTTGCGGCTTCCGACCGCCAACACTCAAATGCGCGGGCTGGGCATGAACCCCTTCCTAGGGCTCAGAAAACTGCCGTTTCAAGCAGGCCGAAAGTCGCAACGGATTCGCGTGCCACCAGTTTAGCAGTTTCCCCTCAATCCATTTACGAGGCGAAACGTCACTAGGGTTCGTTTGCGGCATCTTGAAGCTTGCGACTACCTGCTCCACACCATAGTGGCTCAGACCAGCTGCTTGTTAGGCACCAGGTACTAGATGCAAATCAAGGGCCGTTTGTTCGATGAAACCGCAGGATTCCGCAATCGACAACCGTAAGTCGTTTCAAAATCAGCAGTTAAGTACTGTCGCTGATCAGCCGGGCTGGCGCTGCTAGCGACTGGACGTTTTGTAAATGTGACCATCCAGCCTGCAAAAATGACTGCCAGCGTCTCAAAGTGAGACCAAATATGGCGGTTTCCCGACGTTTTTCAGTCGCTGTTCGAGGGACGGCTCCGCCGCGCTCTGAGTTGGCAATATTTGCGGGCTGTACCAATTCTGCTGCGGAATTCTCCGGCTGGCTGCCGAAGCGAAAGACACGGACGCGCATTTGCTGCTTGGCAACATTGGTACCACACAGGATGGGATGGACTCATGACATACGCAAACCAGGCTGCTAGCAATGAACGACCTCCCCAGATCTCGCGACGCCGCGTTTTGGCAATGGCGGTAGGTTGGAGCGCGCCGGTACTCGGGATCTCGCTGGCTGAAGGGGCGGAGAAGCCCGCGCGTCGCCGCGGAGTGTTGGCTCGCAACCCCGAACTCGAAACACTTGGCACCCGCACAAAAATCGTGCTCGAATTGGATGGGGAAGTCCAAGTTCAGGAGCCCAAGGCCGACGCAAAAGAGGAGTTGCGGACTTCCAAGGTTCGAGGCAAGTCGACTCTTCAGTACACCGAGCAGATTGCGCTGGCCAAAGCCCAGCCGATCGCTTCGCAGCGGCGTTACTCGATTGCCAGGACAGAGAATTGGGTCTCGGGCAGTAGCTCGAGCTTTGAACTGCGCAGCGAATGTCGCGACACAGTGATGCTTCGCCCCAAGTCACGCTGGAAGCAGTACTGCCCTAGTGAGACGCTCACCCACCGTGAGATCGAGCTAGTTGACTCACCGATCAACTCAGCGTGCCTTGAACTGTTGTTGCCAGAAGATCCAGCTCGGCCAAATCAGCCTTGGGATCTACCCGCTGAACACGCGGCTGAGATCTTCAATCTACACGCAGTGCACAAGTCAACCATTACCTCACGAGTCACCAAGGTTGAAGACGGCAAGGCGACTATCGAACTGCAGGGGGCGATCGATGGTACGGTGCATAGCGTACCGACGCATATCGATGTACAAGGATCCTACCAGGTTACGTTGGCCGAGAGCGGTGCTCTGGTATCGTGGTTGGCACTCATGCTTAAGGAAAAGCGAACAGTCGGTGCCTTCGAACCGGGATTCGAGATTGCTGCTAAGGTTCGATTGATTCGTGAAGAACGCGATGCCAAGTCTGAAACACATGATCGCCTGGTCGAACTGGCTGGCGAAGACGACGAAGGGCGCTGGCTTATCAGTATCGCTTCACCGCGCGGCGGTTATACGATGTTGGCGGACCGACGTTGGAAGATGTATACCGATGGCGGGGAAGAAGCGATTCTTCGGATGGTCGAGAACAACGTTGTAATCGCACAGTGTAATGTGATGTACCTGACGCCGCTCAATGAAGGTCAGCAACTTACCCTAGAAGGGTTGCAAGCAGACATCCGCGCAGAGCTGGGCGATAGCTTCCAGCAATTTCTTGAGTCAGGTGAAAAGAAGGTCGGCGACGGACTTCGGCTCCTGCGGGTTGTCGCGATGGGAAATCGAGAAGAGGTGCCCATTCAGTGGGTCTATTCGCACCTATCAGATGATTCGGGCAAACGCCTTATTATGGTTTACACGATGGGCGGCAACGTCACCGATCGCTTCGCTGCATCGGATGAGCAGATGTCTTCCTCTTTTCGTTTTATTGAGAAACAAACCAGCGAGCCCAAAGCCGCCCCGCAGCTAACCCAAGGCGAAACCAACCCGAAACGCTAGCCGAAATCAAACAATGCGTTTCCTCTGGAGCTCGAGCCAGGGAGTGAACGTGCCGGCTTCGATCTGGCGACGGGCTTCGGCCATGAGAAGCTGGTAAAACGTCAGATTGCAATGAGTCAGCAGGATTGGCCCCAACATCTCGCCAGAAACGAACAGATGGCGAATGTATGCCCGCGAGTGACGACAGGCTAAGCAGGGGCAGTTTTCGTCGATTGGCCGCGGATCATCTGCAAACTTTGCATTTCGCATCCGGAGCGGGCCGTCCCAGGTAAACACTTGGGCATTGCGACCGTTGCGGGTCGGCATAACACAGTCGAACATGTCGATGCCGCGGGCAATACCTTCCAACAAGTCGATGGGCCTGCCCACTCCCATCAAGTACCGCGGCCGTTCGCTCGGCAAGAATGGCGTCGTCCCTTCGATCACGCGATACATCTCTGGCGGTGGTTCACCCACGCTCAGTCCGCCAACAGCATAGCCATCAAACGGATGCGCTGTCAGAGCTTCTGCACTTCTCTGACGCATCTCAATATCTAGTCCACCCTGCACGATCGCAAATTTTGCCTGCTCAGATCGCTGGGCCGCATCTAAACAGCGAACAGCCCAGCGGCTTGAGCGGTCCATCGCGTCCATCACGTCGGCCGGCTTGGCGGGCAAAGCAATGACGTGATCCAGGACCATCGCAATGTCACTGCCCAGCTGCTCTTGGATGCGAATCGACTCCTCCGGTGTAAGTACAAACTTACTACCATCAATGTGCGATTGAAAAGTCGCCGCCTGCTCAGTGATTTTTGCACAAGCGGCCAGTGAGAAGATCTGAAATCCACCACTGTCAGTTAGAATCGGGCCATCCCAACCCATGAAATGATGCAAACCGCCAAGTCTCGCGACACGATCTGCACCTGGGCGAAGTGCAAGGTGGTAGGTATTGCCAAGAATGAGCTGGGCGCCCGTGGAGCGGACCTGGTCAATCGTCAGTCCTTTGACCGTACCCAACGTCCCAACCGGCATGAACACTGGGGTTGGAACGTCGCCGCGCAACGTATGCAATGTACCTGAGCGTGCGGCTCCATCGGTTTGATGAAGCGTGAATCCGAAACGCCGGTCACTGGACTGGGAAGAATCTGCCACGGAGTACTTTCGCTGCCGTCGAATCAATCGCCACGCAGCTTCAGATTCAACCCAGTAAGTTTTTCACGTACTTCGTTCAAACTCGTGACGCCGAAGTTCTTCGACTCCAGAAGGTCGTCACCAGTCTTGCGAATCAGTTCACCGATGGTGTTGATACCTAGGCGCACCATACACTTGCGAGCTCGAACGGAAAGGTTCAGGTCAGATATCGGGCGCTCAAGGATCGCCTGCTGGTCCGGCGTCATTCCCGATGTGTCGATTGGTGGATCCGGTTCACGAGCTTGGTCTGCGAGTTGCCCGAGCTGCAAGCCCTTCGATTGGAGCATCTCGCGAATCTCGACCAGGCTGGTCTCTCCGAAATTCTTACTGGCAAGCAGCTGTTGTTCGCTAACTCGGACCAAGTCTCCGAGCGTGCCAATGCCCATCTTCTGTAAGCAATTCCGGCTACGAACGCTCAATTCGAAATCATTGACCGAAACGCTGAGAAGCTGACTGAGACGCTCGCTTTGGCGAACGGCATCTTCATCATACTGGACGTTGCCTGATGCCGACGCGTCCTTCATGTAAAGCCGAGCACGAGGATGGTCAGGGAAGACATCCAGGACACGCTTGTAACACGCTTGAGCTTTCGCGAAGTCGTTCCGGTCCTCATAAATCACGCCCAGGTTGATCAGCGTGCCAATATGAGCGGGAAAGCATGATGCGGCACGCTCGTATAGATTCAGCGCCTCAATGTCTTTCCCCTTGCGATCGTTTTCGAGTGCGAGGCCGAACAATGCTCCGGGATGATGGTCATCGTATTGCAACGCTCGATTGTAAAGCCGCAATACTTCTTCGGTTCCATCTTCCCGCGAATCGACCGTCAACAGCGAGGCAACAGTTGCGCCCCGCTGATAAAGATACTCCGCTGTTTGTTCAAATGGCCCGAAGATGTTGTCCAGAATATCCATGGCATCCTTGAGGCGGCCCTGATACCGGTGCACTTCAGCACACGCAACTTGACAGGCATCGGCATCATAGCCTGACGTCTTAGCCGCTTCGAAGAACTTGAGTGCCTCATCGAAGCTTGACAGTTGGAAGCAAGACTTGGCCAGGTAGAACTGTGCCAGTGCGCCTCCATCAGCATGCGACAGCGTTTCGCGCGCATCACCGAACTTGCCGATCAGGTACTGACAGACGCCGAGGCGCACGGCCTGCGCTGGACTCCGCTCCGGCACTTGGCCGAGTTCGTTGACGGCGTCGCGGAGGACACCCAGCTGGCTGTAGTCCTCGGAGATCGTCTTGCATATTTGCTGGATCTCACTCGGTCCAAACGAATGATTGGCGACAACCATATCACGAACGTCGAGCGCAGGCGCTTCAGTCATCCTAAAATGACTCCCTTTGTTATCTTCATCTCAGAATATTGCAGGACCGATATTGCGGGACCGCGTCCGGATGGGCGACCCGGCGATGTCCACAACCGCAATGCTCAGCGACAAGTCCCTGAAGTGAGAGACTTTGTGGCGTCTGAACTGCGAGCAACTACATCCACAACCGACCAGTCGAGGAGCCAGCGGCGGGGATCGAACCCGCAACCCCCGCATTACGAATGCGGTGCTCTGCCAATTGAAGCTACGCTGGGGCACCAATCCCCAAAACGGCAATTTTCCAGGGAATCTAGAGATTAAAACCCCATGCCAGCGTTCGGTCAATAGCATCCAGGCGGCTGCCGGTGCAAATCCG
>DNPC01000197.1 GCA_003501565.1 Planctomycetaceae bacterium
GCGCAGTTGCCAGCCTTGTTGTTCGTCGGATCCGTCCACCATCTGATCACTATTGCTCGGCAGATATCGCAATGTTGTTCCCAACGTTTCTTGAATCGGCCGAGCCGAGCAACAGAAAGCGTAAAAGTCATAGACGTAATCGAGCGTATTGCCCATGATGAACTGATAGTGGATGCGGAAGAAGTTTCGCCGCATCCGCTTGTAAAATTTTGGTTCGACCATGTGTTTCATACGGACGATGTGAACTTCGGGCTTTTGCTGCTCAAGTTTCGGTTCCAGGCCCATCGCCTTGGCGGGATCGGTCTTATAGAAATTGATAACGTCGGTCATTGACTGGCATTCGATCCACTGGATGGTCGAGTGATCGAGCAAGGCTTGCACTTGATCGCGGAACCATTTGGCTGATGGATGCAGTCCAATCTTCAGTGCGGTCGACCCTACAGTTAGCACGGTGATGCGTGCCCGGCCGGTTCCAAGGGCGGGGTGCTTCTTGAGAGCAGTCGCCGCGACGTCCAGGATTACGGCACCTCCGGTACTATGGCCAACCAATATGATTTCATCGTCCGTGTTTGCTCGATCCCGGTCAACGATTGCTTGCGCCCAGCGATCAATGTGAGCCCGGGCATCTGGGCGACCGCCGCGCGCATATGCTCTCGAGAACGACCACAGGTCCATTAAATGGAGGACGAACAGACGACGGCCGCTGGCTTTCAGCAGCCCCCACCAAGTTGCTGCACCGGCGAGACAGCCACAGGTGGTCGCCAATGCTGATGCGGGAAACGCGGAAATCACCACTGTGCCAGCCAAGGTAGCGAGCAGCGATATGAGGCTCAGAGCAATTACCGGATACAAGAAATACAGCGAAAAACGCCACGCTTGTTGGAGCATCCTCAGGAATGTTCCATTGAGCACGAATTCCGAAAATGTTCGCAAGTACTTGCCCACACGAACAAGCGTAGGCTGCGCGAAGTCGTTTAGTACGATGTCGTTCCAAACGCAAAAATTGAACTGCGTTGAGACTTCTGTTTGATGCTGCTCAAAACGTGAGCGGATATTCGCGGTTGCCACTTGACCGTCCTCGCTGAGAGCCTCGGACGATACGCTGGCGGTTGCGTGCGGCGCAGCTGCTTGCCAGCTACTGACGCTGCGGGCGAGTTCTCGACGGGTTCGCTTGAAAAATGCCTCTGGCGATTTTGGTTCATAGCCACCAACCATAAACAGGCTACGGCTCATTACGGAGTTGCTCGAGGAGGCCGTCGAAGGCATGGCAGGACGAGGATGTTTGGGGATTGAAAGGTGGCCCGCCCGATTGCGGCAAGCCGTAAATGGCTGCTGCTCGGCGATCTTGCTCTCTCGTCTTAACCATTTTCCGGTTACAAAATCAATGTGAGTTTTGGTTTCGGTTCGATCACCGCAACTTACTCAGCCTATGCGACCGCCTCCGATACACTCCTGGTTGGCCTCGGCTCTCTACCTCATTCAGGAGGGGGATGCCTGGGGCTCGGTCGCAATTAGGGGGCGATTCGCAGCAGCGCTAGGCAGTTTAATTGCAGGCTTTACTAGGCAGGCTTGTAGGTTTTGCAGGCTTTTGGGCCTAGCAAGCGTTTAGCTAAGAATCGTAGCACCTGGCCCGAGTCCCCTAAGAGGGAGATCAACGTGCCTGACAAGCAACCGAGTGGGCTTGATTCAAGCCCGCGCTACATCGTTGGCATTGGAGCGTCCGCTGGTGGGCTGGAGGCCATCGAACGTTTCTTTGACGGCCTGCCAAATGATTTGGATATGGCCTACATCATCGTCCAGCATCTTTCGCCCGACTTCCGCAGTTTGATGGATGAACTGCTCTTACGATGGACGTCGATGCCGATCTACACGGTGTCCGACGGCCAAAAGATCGAGCCGAACAGTATCTACTTGTTGCCTCCCGGCAAGGAGATCGCTGTATCCGATTCAAAACTGCTGCTCAAGGACAAGGATCCACAGGGTGGTCTGACGTTCCCGATCGATCACTTCTTGCGGTCGCTTGCCCAAGACGCGGGCGAAAGAGCAGTTGGGATCGTAATGTCTGGCACTGGAACGGATGGGTCGCGCGGCATTGTCGATGTTCACTGCGCTGGTGGAACTGTGATTGTGCAAACGGAAGACTCGGCCAAATTCACTGGCATGCCGCACAGCGCCGCTGACACGGGGTTGGCCGACTGGACGTTATCTCCGGGCGATATGCAAAATGCCCTGCAGCACTTGGTGAATGACTCAGAAAACAGTGACGCTGCACGAGAACCGAACGAGGAAAGCTCTGACGAAGTCGGGCTTCAACGCGTGTTTACGCTTATACGTGACAAGTTCGGACTTGAGCTTAAGCACTATAAGCCGAACACAATCATTCGCCGAACCGAACGCCGAATGCAATTGGAGCAGTTCAAGCATATCGACGACTACGCTCGTCATACCGCGAGCTCGCCTGATGCACTGCGCCGTCTGTACGAAGATTTGCTGATTGGTGTTACACGATTTTTCCGTGATCCCGAAGCGTACGAAAAGCTTCGAAGAAATATCGTTGAGCTGGTCGAAGCAACATCAGAAGAGACAGAAATTCGGGTGTGGTCTGCAGGGTGCTCAACCGGTCAAGAAGCTTACTCTTTGGCAATCCTACTCGATGAAGCTCTCAAGGAGAGTGGCAAAGCGAACAATCTAAAGATCTTTGCCACGGACATCGATCACAGGGCACTTGAGATCGCACAAGCTGGTCAATACCCGATTGATGAAGCGAATGACTTAAGCAATGAGCGGATTGAGAAGTACTTTACGGTCACTGAAGAAGCGATCACCGTTAGTCCTCAGCTGCGGCAGATGATCGTGTTTGCGCAGCATAATTTGCTGCGCGATGCTCCGTTTACCAAAATCGACTTGGTTGTTTGTCGCAACTTGTTGATCTATATGCAACCGAACGCACAGAAGAAGATCCTGTCGCTCTTTCATTTCGGGCTGCGGACCCGAGGCACGCTATTTCTTGGGCCAAGCGAAACGACTTCTGAAGTTGCGGAAGAGTTCGAAACGATTGAGAACCAATGGAAATTGTTCCGCAAACATCGTGATATGCGTATGCCGGCTGACTTTCGAGATGAATACCAACGCAGCAACAACATTGGCCTTCGAACGTCCGGGCTACCGCAGTTGCAAACAGCTGACAGCCACGACTCGAATAAGTTGCTTATGAGCACCTACGATGCGGTGCTCGCCAAAGTAATGCCAGACGCGTTTTTATGTACTGAGGAAGGCAGGTTGCTCCACACTTTTGGCAACGCTGGCAGCTACCTCAAGAACGAAACAGGTCGTTATACGCCCATGTTGGCTGAGCGGATTATTCCTGAATTGCGTGCCGCGATTACGACCGGAATTCGAAAAGCCATTCGAGATGGCGTGGAAATCGTGTTTAGTGGCATCGAATTGCCAAACAGTCAAGTTGCTTTGGGGTCTCAGGTTACAGTCACACCGGTTGAGGACGCGGTGATGCAACTGAGGACCTTGCTGATACGCATTACCACAGGTGCATCTCGGACCACAAATTCAGTTGCCGCCCAGTCCGATACCGCAGAGCTACAGAATGAGAGTATTGTAGCGCTTGAGTCTGAATTGGCGGATGTTCGTCAGTCCCTGCAAGCTACGATTCAAGAGCTTGAAACGAGCAACGAGGAATTGCAAGCCACGAACGAAGAAATGCAGGCGTCGAACGAAGAGTTGCAGAGCACTAATGAAGAGCTGCATAGCGTCAATGAAGAGCTTTATACGGTCAACGCTGAACACCAAAACAAGATCACGCAGCTATCCGAGCTGACGCGCGATATGGACAACCTTCTGCAGAGCACAGAGGTTCACACGTTGTTCTTGGATAGTAGCCTTCGCATACGCAAGTTTACACCGCGTGTTGCGAAGGCGTTCAATTTGATTCCACAGGACATCGGACGTTGCATCGACAGTTTTAAGAGTTCGATTAGCTGCGAAGACTTGGCTGGAAAGCTCAACCATGTAATTGACAGTGGAGAGCCGCACGAAGAAGAGGTTATTGATGGATCAGGTACTTGGTATCTGATGCGTTTACTGCCGTACCGTAGTGCCGACAACGCAGCAAGCGAAGTGAGTGTCGACGGCGCTTTGCTCACCCTTGTTGACATCACTAAGCTTCGCGAAGCCTCCCGAATGCTGGAAGACTCGATTCGCAAACGCGACCAATTCTTGGCCATGTTATCCCACGAGCTCCGCAATCCTCTCAGTACCATCGTCAACACAACTCACGTGCTTCATCGCTCGAAGTTGGAGGAGGGGATTAGTAATTCGGTCGATGTCATACGCCGCCAGTCCCGTCACATGGCCACGTTATTAGACGATCTTCTGGATGTAACTCGGGTTAGCCAGGGAAAGATTCACCTCGAACGTTCGCCATTGGACCTGCGAAGTGCACTTAACGGGGCTGTCGAGGCGGTTGGAAAACTGTTGGCCGATCGCAAGCAGACGCTCACGCCGAGTTTGCCATCGGAAGCGGTTATGATAACCGGCAGCGAACCTCGGATGATTCAGGTTGTCTCGAACCTGCCAACAAATGCGTCAAAGTACTCGGGGGTCGGGAAGAGTATTGCTATGCGTTTGGATAGCACGGACGAATACGCCGAAATTACGATTGAAGACGATGGTGTGGGGATCGCGGCTGATCAGTTGCAAGACATCTTCGAGATGTTTGAACAAGCTGACAGAACTTTACACCGGTCTGACGGAGGGCTTGGCGTTGGCTTGACCTTAGTTCGAGCGCTTGTCGAGATGCACGACGGCGAAGTCGCGATCGAAAGCGACGGAATCGGGAAAGGAACGCGTGTGGTCGTCAAGCTACCACTTTATCAAGGTGAATTGGCTTCAACGTCAAAGGTATCGCAGGCTACACCGCCAGCGATCGACAAAATGCACGTGGTACTAGTCGAAGACAATGCTGATGCGGTGCGGATGCTGGGACTGTTGTTAGAAGACCTCGGTTGTCATGTTTCAACGGCGTCGGATGGAATTGCCGGAATCGATCGCATTGTTGCGGAAAAACCACATCTTGCGATCGTCGATATAGGTCTCCCCGAAGCCTCCGGATATACCGTCGCTAAACGTATACGCAGCCTGGCAGCGCTTCGAAACACTCGGTTGGTTGCTCTAACAGGGTACGGCCAGGCCAGTGACCGGCAAGCGGCACTCGAGGCGGGCTTCGACGAACACATCGTGAAACCCATTGATCCCGAGTACTTGGATGATATCATTCGCCGTGCCGCTTCCGCGTGAGGCGGTCTTTTCCTTGCCACTGCAAACCAGCCTCGAGCTTCATTTGAGGCGACAGCGAGACGCTCTGCCGCAATGCGTCGTATTTTGCGCAACCGGCATCTCGGAAGTAATTTTGGCTATTTCTCTACCCTTGACCGAGATCACGGGGCGGTGAATTACAGGCCATAGAACCCCAGACAGACTCCAAAACGGAAACTTTGATGACCAGCGACAGCCACGTACCTGGCACCGATGAAGGACCAAACGGCGTGCATTCGAGTGCGGATAAATCTGAGTTACCCGTTTTGGTTGGCATTGGGGCATCTGCCGGTGGCTTGGAAGCACTCGAACATTTTTTCGATCACATGCCGACAGACACGGGCCTATCCTTTGTCGTCATCCAACATCTCTCACCAGACTTCAAAAGTCTGATGAACGAACTGTTGGCCCGGCACACTCAGATGAAGATCTACCGTGCTGAAGATGGTATGGCCATTGAGCCAAATTGCATCTACTTGATCACGCCCAAGATAATGCTCTCCGTTGAGAACCGGAAACTAGTTGTGACGGAGCAAAGTCAGGGACTCAATCTACCGATCGACGCTTTCTTCAGTTCGCTAGCTGCACAGCAGGATTACCGGAGTGTGGCCGTCGTCCTTTCCGGAACAGGATCAGATGGTTCGCGTGGTGTTGTCGACATTCGCGATGCAGGCGGCGTAGTTGCCATTCAAGCGGCGGAGTCAGCTGGCTTCGATGGTATGCCGCGCAGTGCCCTCCGGACTGGTGCAGCGCATATCGTGGCGCCCGCTTGGGAGCTTCCGCAAGAGATCTTGCGAGCAGTTGAGAACTCGGATGCCGAACCGGATACCGATATTTCTGTCCGGGAAACTGAAGCAATTTCGCATCCGATGGATGTGATTGTTCGTCTATTCCTCGAACGATACGATATTGATTTCTCGCAATATCGGGATTGCACGATTCAGCGGCGTATTGAACGACGAATGCAATTAGTTCGAAAGCACTCGCTTGGCGATTATATCGAACTATTGCATGAGGACGAATCGGAGCTTGAGCAGCTGTATCGTGACTTGCTTGTTGAAGTCACGCAATTCTTCAGGGATTTGCAAGCCTTTAAACGACTCGAACAGGATGTTATCCCTGATTTAGTCCGCCGCGCAATTGCAGAGCGTGATGACATTCGAGTTTGGGTCGCTGGATGTGCGACTGGCGAAGAAGCTTATTCGATAGCAATGCTGATCGATAAACAAGTTCGTGAATCCGAAGCGCCTGTCAGCATCAAGGTATTCGCGACCGATGTTCACCAGAATTCTTTAGAAGCCGCTAGTACAGGTGTCTTCCAAGCAGATTCGATTCAGCACCTACCCGAGCCTCTTCGAAAACGCTATTTCACGCAGCATGGAAGCCTGTTCCGAATCAGTTCAGAACTCCGCAAGCTGGTTATTTTTGCGCCTCACAATCTGATTAGTGACCCGCCGTTTACGCGGTTGGATTTTATTAGCTGTCGGAACGTATTGATTTACCTAAAACCCGAAATGCAACGTCGGGTGCTTTCGCTTTTTCACTTTGGACTGCGCGTGGGAGGGTATTTGCTACTGGGGTCGTGCGAGTCACTGGGCGACCTGGCGCGCGAGTTTAACGTTGTTGACCAGCACTGGAGAGTCTTCAAGAAACTAAGGAATGTTCGCCTTGGCGGAATTGCGCCATCAACCATGCGAGCCCCGCTTTCCAGCACCCTGTTGCCTCCGGTGCAGCCAACCCTCGCCCCAACGCGGCGCTTCTCACGCGAAAACCGGAATCCACTTTTTGATTCGCTAATCCACCGGTTGGTACCACCCAGTGTCGTAGTGAACGAACAACTTGAAATTCTTTACACATTCGGAGATGCAGGGAAGTACTTCGTACAGCCAGAGGGGCGCAGCACGCTTGAGGTTCTGCGTATGGTGCATGGCGATCTGCGGATGGCGCTCAGCGCAGCACTTCATCGTGCCAACCGTGAGGACACACGGGTCGCCTTGCAAGGTATCCGCAGCGCAGATGGCAACACTCTGCTGACCGTTACTGTCGACCCGATCAAGCAACAGTCAGAACCAGTCATGCTGGTGACGATTAAGGAAGAACCTGACCCACGCCCAACGGCTGCCGAGGCGGCTGAACAATTCGGTGCAGTCGAAGAAGGACGGGCTCGGATAGTGGACTTGGAACGCGAGCTGGAATTCAAGACCGAGTCATTGCAAACGACTGTAGAGGAGCTTGAAAGCAGTAACGAAGAACTGCAAAGTACCAATGAAGAGCTGGTCGCCTCAAATGAAGAACTACAAAGTACTAATGAAGAGTTGCACAGTGTGAACGAAGAACTGTACACGGTGAACGCAGAGCATCAGCGAAAGATCGATGAACTAACCGTACTTACAGCAGACATGGATAACCTCATACGCAGTACTGAAATTGCGACGATTTTTCTTGATCGCCAACTGCAAATCCGGCGTTTCACTCCTGCAATAACCCAAGCATTTAACATCATTGAACAAGACATTGGCCGTTCGATCGAACAATTCGCGTATCACTTTGAGGGACCAGGCTGGATCGACGAAGTAAAGGCCGTTATCGAAAGCGGGATTTCGGTTCAAACGGAACTGCATTCGCAGGACGGTAGCACAACCTACCTGAAGCAAGTTTCCCCTTTTCGCACTCTGGAAGGTGAGATCGACGGAGTTGTGATCACGTTCACCGATGTCACGGCGGTTACTCGAGCAGCGGATTTGGAAAAGCGTGGCGAGCACTTAGAACGCGTCAATCACGATCTGCAGGACTTTGAGTACGCAGTCTCGAAGGACATGAAGGCACCGATGCGACACTTGCGTAAGGTAGTGGCTGAACTTAGCGAACAGCAAGGCAACTCAGATGCAACCGAGCGAATGCGGGATAGCGTGGCGGATCTCGATCGAATGTTCTCGGAGTTGCTGAAGTTTTCTCGCGTCAATACGCAAGGCGAAGCCAAGATCTTGGTCAGTCTTGATGAGATCGTTGACAAAGTAGTCGATGGTTTCCAGGCGACCATCTTGGCTAAAAACGCGACGATCGACGCCAGCCCACTACCCAAGTTAGTTGCCGATCCAGAGCAACTGATGATGGTCGTTTGGCACCTGGTCGACAACGCCCTGAAGTATGCTGATGCGCCGCCGAAACTAGAGATTTCCGCAGTTGAAGGCGACAGCGACTGGGTCATGGCGTTCCGAGACTACGGGATCGGAATTGAGCCAGAACACCTGGAAGAGATCTTTGTCATGTTTCGTAGATTGGATCGAAGACAGGATGTGTCTGGTCAAGGCAGCGGGCTTGCGTTCTGCCGGCGAATTGCCGAACGGCACCAAGCCAAGATATGGGCCGAAGCCAACGATGATGTTGGCACAACCTTTTACCTGCGATGGCCAAAACACGATTCTGCCTAAGCGTAGTTCTCAAACGCGCAAATCCGCCGAATCTCACTGGAGCATCAACGGGTAGGTAGAACGGGTGCTGGCGATATCTGAAGTTATCGGCGCTGCAAGAAATGGTTCGTTTGTGACACGCGTTCTGAACTGTGTCTGAGCAGAGCCGAACACCGAATACCTCCTTTTTGCCCAATTCGTACTCCCCACATGGCGGATGCCCGCAATTGTGTTCGAAAAGGGTTTTACCAGCGTTGACGAAGGTACGACACTACGAAGACACTCGGTGATATCAATTTTTCACGCAGGGATCGCGTGGCAGACCAACAAAGCGAGAGAACAGGAGTGCCCTAATGCTGGTATTGTCTCGAAAGGTCGGCGATGCGATCGTCTTCCCAGCCCTCGACATCACTGTGAATATTAAACAGGTGCAGGGAAAGTGTATTTCGCTGGGCGTGGAGGCGCCAAAGAACGTCCGGGTTCTACGCAAAGAATTGGTACCACACCTTGAAGAGACTTGTGCGTCCGCAATGGGCTTTTTGCCCCATTCAGTCCGGAACCGACTCAACACGATAGGCTTGGCACTTAACGTCGTACTTCGCCAGTTAGATGAGCAAATCGAACCTGACACGGAGTTTGTAGAGAGCGCATTGGAAGCGCTGAATGCAATCGACTCGCTGCTCTCACAACATCAACAAGCGTCGAAAACTGCGTTGCTTGTTGAGGATAACGTGAACGAGTCGAGCTTGATGAGTGCTCTCCTGACTCAAGCAGGGTTCGACGTGGTTGCAAAGCCCAGCGGCGAAGCTGCGATTGAATACCTGAGCCGATCTTCGAAAGCGCCTAGCATTGTTCTCTTGGATATAAAGATGCCGGGCATGGGTGGTGCCAAAGCCCTTGAAGTCATCCGAGCTCAAGATCGCTTCCCAGACCTACGGGTCTTTGCAGTCAGTGGGCTTACACCCGAAGACGCAGGAGTCTGTGTTGGTGCAGCTGGCGCCGATCGCTGGTTCATCAAGCCCGTGGCTCCTGATGAACTCCTCGAATCTATCAACAACGACGTTGCCGCATAGTTGCACCCCTCCATCATGCCTGGCCCCTCACCCAACTGCGGCTCACTTTTCTTAGTTGTCGCAGGCGCAAATCGTTAGGCTCTGCGGGATCCGGTGCAGTCCTCTGCAAAAGCCTTATCTCGCGACTACATCGGAGCTGGCAACGCCCCATCAGGAATATCGCTCTCGCCGGTGATCGTCTCGTATTCCTGCACAGCTGGCACTTGACTTGCGGTTGGAATCCGGCCGTAGGTGTATGAAGGCTCCGACAGGACTCTTGATTGGTGATAGTTAGCGGGGTCTTGCCCACGCAGCGGTACGATGTGGTCGCCTGGCATGGCTGCGGTTGGGAAGCCTGCTTCGCTGGCCGATGCGCCCGGTTGTGGCGCGAACATTGGCCGTGTTGGAAGTGGGTGAAATCGTGGGTATTCCGGTGCATCGGGCAGGGCCTTTTCCAGTTCGCGTTTCGCCCTCCAGTTAGCAAACCATCCTGGGACCGGTATCGCGGGGAGAAGCCCGGTCCGATAGACCTCATGTTCGTCGGATGACGCCGCAACTCCGTCTCCGGCGCATAGATCGCATCGCTGACCGCGCAGTAAACCGCACTGACCACCGCATGCGATGCGGTTTAGGATCGGATGCGGGCCAGTTGGACATGCCGAAGTCGCGCAGCCGCTGGCGCAAGCCTCCAATTGCGAGCATTCGCCACAGGATTGCCCGCTACATGTCGTCCCTAGGGGCGTTCCTGAGCCGGGTTCGCCTATCGCAGCGCCCAATGGGCCACCAACCGATTCGCCCATCGCACGGTGCGGTGACCCAGAAAGTGGGCCTCGATAACTGGGAATTCCCAGAACTTGGCAACCCGAAGCGGTGGAAATAAAGCCGCAAAGGAGCACAATACAAAGCATTGGCTGTTGTGATATTTTAGCGGTCATCTTGAAAAACTGTGCAATTTGCCGACAGCTCGATCGTTGCGCACCGCCCCCGAGAGTTTGTTCGGCTGTAGTGATTAAACAACTTGAGACGAATGTGACGATTACAACGAATACCCCCGATTCGCCTCCTCACCAGTTGGCAGGCCAAAATCCAACCGCTAGCAATGCCTGCGAAGCGGATCAACAAGGGGCCGCGAGTGTGGCCGAAGTGGCGGATATGCTTCCAGCAGCCAGTGATGGTGGCAAAGGGGATTGGACGCCTCGAAAGATTGACTACCGCCCGCTCAAGATCGGCAACATCGAAATTGGTTTTCCCATCGTTCAAGCTGCGCTAAGTGGCTATAGCGATTGGCCGATGCGGAAGCTTGCCCGAGAGTATGGTGCTAGCTACACGTTGTGCGAAGTCATGCTGGACCAATTCCTGGTCAATCTAAAGGACCGTAATAAGAACCGGCATTTCCTTTACAACACACCAGACGAACAGCCCGTTGCAGGGCAGTTGATGGGCGCAGAGCCGGAGCAATTTTCGCGCGGTGCCGAGCGTCTTGCGGCGGCCGGATTCTCAGTGATCGACATCAATTTTGGATGCCCGGTTAAAAAAGTGGTTTGCAAAAATGCAGGCGCCGGAATCTTGCGCGACATTCCGCTTATGGTAAAACTTACCGAAGCCATGGTAAAGCGTACCAACCTACCCGTAACAGTTAAAACACGTTTGGGCTGGGATAGCGACTCTATTAAAATTGTGGAAGTGGCAGAACGCCTGCAAGACGTAGGTATTAAAGCGATTTCAATACACGGGAGAACCCGCGTACAGATGTATAAAGGGCACGCAGATTGGAAGCCTATTGCTGCTGTTAAAAAC
>DNPC01000222.1 GCA_003501565.1 Planctomycetaceae bacterium
ACGGTCCGGTCGCAGCTCTGGCCGGAGGCGCAGCCGACATATGCAGGATACCTGGCATGGCGCGGCCTCGTCCCTGAGAACGAAATGAGCGAGGAGTCTCGCAAGTGGTTGCACGGCCATTTCGGATTCGCCAACGGCAACCAGTCGCACATGCTCGGCTATCTGGTACCGGGCGATAACAACGACACGCGAGAAGGCCACCGCTACTACAACTGGGTTTGGTATCGCACGGCGGTTCGCGATCGACTTTCCGACATCATGACCGATCAGGACGGGCGTGATCGCGGCTTCGCGATGCCCGAAGGCAAGTTGTCCGATCAATGGCGCGACCACGTCTATCAGGAGGCCAGCGACCTGCTACCGCCCGCGTTCGCGGAGACTGTCCATGCGACCAAGCAGCCGTTCGCACAGGCGATTCGGGATCTGGTCGTGGACAGCATGGTCAAGGAACGAGTCGTGCTGCTTGGGGATGCGGCGTTCATTCCGCGACCCCATACGGCAGCCAGTACCTCGAAGGCGGCGGCGAACTCGATTGCTCTTGCAGAGTCACTCTCGGGGGTCGGTTTCGATGGCATCGACGCTGCCCTTCGCCAATGGGAGCAGCCGCAACTTGAACTCGGGCGATACCTACACGCTCAAGGAGTCCGCTCAGGGAACTACTTGATGCATCATCGGCTCTCTACCCGCTAAAAACATACCTACAACATGAGGCCCAGGGCCGTGACACTGGACACATACTACTATCTGGATTGGATGGCGATTTCGATGTCGTTTGCCGCCCTGCGGCTGCTGGGGAATAAGAGTCGATGGGGGTTCTTGTGCTTCGTTTGTGCAAACCTGTGTTGGCTCGTCGTTGGCTGGATGGCCGGTAGCTTTGGGATCGTCATCGGCAATGCGCTGTTCCTCGTGATGAACACTCGAGGATTCGCCCTCTGGAAACGTGCCGAAGCGTTTCGGACGCAAGTTCACGTTTGCGATCCGCAGGCTTCCGTTCGCGTCGTAAGGTAGGGTCTCGCCGAAGAATCAAATTGCTCGAGCGAGCTTCAGGTTGATCCACGACCGAGTTGCCTCGATCGACGCTAATCGTGCTTCCCATGCAATTCTTGTCGGTACTTGCCGGGCGTAATGGAGAAGACTCTCTTAAAATGCCGGGTCAGGTGCGCTTGGTCGGAAAAACCTGAACCAATAGCTGCCGCAACGATGCTGTCTCCGTGGTTGATGCGGTGACGCGCAGCCTCCACTCTAAGCCGCACAAGGTAGTCGCTCGGAGTCAGGCCGGTTGAGGCCGTGAATCGACGACAGAATTGAAAACGGCTCAGGTCGCACAACTCTGCCAGCTCGGCGAGCGAACCAACCTCTCCGAAAGCACAGTAGTCGTGAATGTACTCCAATGCAGCTCGGAGACTTGCCTTGCTAAGACCCTTTGGCGATTGCTGCAAATTCGCTCGTTCCTTACCCGCTAGCTGTCCGGAAAGGAGTAAGAGACGGAAGAGAATCGCTGAGCCAACGGTCTCCAGGTAGAACAATTCTGAACGCCCACTTTTTGCGTCAGACCATCCAAGTTGCATGAGTGCAGCAATGGTCGTGTCGAAATTGACCTGCGAGTGAAGGACATTGAAATCGCTCACTTCTCGTCCCGCGAGGCGTCCACAGTCGTTAGTCCACTTGTCCCAATGGATACAACAGGCTGTCAGAACGAATGGGCCTTCGCCAACGACCTCTGTGGCATGGTTTTGCGGGAAGAGCAGAAACGCGCCTTTGCGATGGTCGAAACCGAATCGTCCAAGACCCAAATCGGCACCGAATCCTTTGACTTCCCCATCAGTCACGAACGACAAGACTAGATCGTCGGTCGGTGGGTCACTGTAGCACACGTCAAGAGACTCTTGGCAGAAGTCGACGCAACTCGCGTTCTTGATCTCAGCACCACCAACTGCTTGATCGGCCTCAAGAACCCATTCAGCAAACCGTTGTTGTCTTTCCGGGTCTAGATGAATCGCCATAAAACAGTCTGCCTGTTGAAATCTCGCTTTCCGGTTCATGCATCCCGCACGGGCTGTAGACGCCATTCGCCCTCCACGGCGAAGCATGATTGGCGCGCTTCTGGAAGAGATGAAGCTGCCGAACCATAGTTACTAATCGTAACTTTTAAGGTGTTCTGACGCAAGTCCAAGCGCTCGACCACACATGGATGGCGAGTCGGAGGCGCGACGTCCGCCTTGTGTCGCCCTTGTGGAATCGAAACAGGGACTGGCTTCGCACGAGTGCTCAGCTGAAGAGGACGACGCGAAATTGCCAGTCTGATTGTCCATCCTCTTCTAAACAGAGTTGAAGGCAGAACCCACTTGGTTCCTTCGTCTATTTTGGCTCCGAGGTTACTTGTGGATATTTGGTATGTTTTGGTAACCTAAGATAATCTCTTTCGAACGACGGATATCTATGAATTCAGATTCTCCCGATCACGATGCAACTCGGCCTGTCCGTTTGGTTTTCTCCATTGTTGGCGACAAATGGACGCCCGTGGTGCTTTATCTTCTCGCGCAAGGACCAAAACGGTTCGGAGAGCTGCAGCGGGAAACCGCCGGGATATCGAAGAAGATGCTTACTCAGGTTCTGAGGACGCTGGAACGCAGATCGCTGGTTGACCGTCAAGTGTTTGCGGAAGTGCCACCGCACACTGAGTACTCACTGACTGAGAAGGGAAGGCTATTCCACGAGCCGATATCCGCGTTGTGCGAATGGGCACAGGAGAACATGGAGCTACTGGAATCCATCCTTGAGATAGACGCGGAAGACTAATCTGGTTATCGGTCAGATCGCGATGTTCGGATGACGTATCGCAAAGGGCTGGATCATTCTGACGACCGTTGCCTGTTGCGTTCGATCTTCTTCAGTACATCGGGATTGTCTAAGGCCCATTGGCAGATCATCTGAATTGGCTCGTGCAGTCGCCTACCGACTGTCGTCAAACGGTACTCCGTTCGAGGCGGGACCTCGGCATAGACCTTTCTTGTAACGACGCCATCAGCTTCCAGGCGTCTTAAGACGTCCGTCAGGACTTTCTTTGAGATCCCCGGGATTTGGGACTCAAGCTCTCCGAAGCGTCGCACACCGCCGGTGAGGCAATAGATGACAATCGCAGTCCACCGCTGCGCGATTAGATCGAGGACCCGCCGTGCCGGGTAGTCCTCGCCGTAAATCGGAAGATCGTCCTTGTTGGTAACCATCAGGTAACTATAACACCACTCAGAGACCAAGTCACCACAGGTTTCCCTGCTGCCGCCGCTCCAGAGAGAGCGA
>DNPC01000754.1 GCA_003501565.1 Planctomycetaceae bacterium
TTCGGGCTTCAGCAAGCGTTTTCCATTCAGTTCCCCGCCACTGGCGATCATGACTAGGAATCGCATGTAGTCGCGGGCGGTCGATACCAACCCACCACCTCCGCCGAAGAACGCAGGCTTGATTCGATAGCGACTATTTGCCGGGTCGTCGAAGAGCGTGAGGTTGCCTTTTTCGTCAGAACGGTAGTTGGCTGCAAATCGGGCAATTTTTTCCGTCGGAACAAAGAAACCTGTGTCACGCATATCGAGCGGTGCAAAAATGCGTTCTTGGAAGAACTCATCGAGCGTTTTCCCCGACGCAACCTCGACGACGCGACCTAGGACATCAATCGAAATCCCATACGACCAGTCAGTACCGGGCTCGAAAGCCAGCGGTAGTTTGCTCAGTTTGGCTTGCATCGCTTCCAAGCTGGCATTCGTATCGAGCATGTTTAAATTGGCATAAGCTCTGTCGTGAGCCTTTATTCCGCTGCCGCCATAGCTGTATCCGGCGGTATGCAGCATTAGATCAGCGACTGTCATCGGATGCGTGGCGGGAATTTCTCCATCACCGCTGGCTACTGTTACCGAAGCTAGTTCTGGCAGGTACTTTGAAACAGGATCATCAACTGCTAGCTTGCCATCATCGACCAGCATCATTGCAGCAGTAGTCGTGATTGCTTTCGTCATGGAGTAGATGCGGACGATCGTGTCCTTTTCCATCGGCTTGTTGGCTTCTAGATCGCTTTTGCCATAAGCTTTGAAGTGCACGATCTTTCCGTGCCGCGCAATGATTACGATTCCGCCTGGTATCCGATTCTTGGCAATTGAATCCTCCATCGCCTGATCGACCAAAGCTAGCTTGGCCGATGACATGCCCGCCTGTTCTGGTGCAACGATAGGTATTTCTTGGGCTCGCGATTCCATGCAGGTTATTGTCTGCAGGAGAAGGAGTGCAATTGAGTAAGGCAAGTTCTTCATAGTGATTGACCACCGGCATCAAGAGGTTTGTCCGAATTCAAGCCAGGTATTGTAGCCGATAAAGTCGGCGGACTGCCGGTTGCCGGAATTGGTTCAGGTGGCCACTAAAGTTCCGGGAGCAAAAGTCGCCGCGCCGGGTTTTTAGGAGAACGTGAGCTCGCGAGATAAGGCTCGTTTTGCCAGCGTCCACTCCCTGCCAGTTTGGAATCGGAATTTCGCCTCACTTTCCCGTGTGCAAGAAAGCTAGAATCTAGCTTAGCCTCTAAAGACAAGTTAGGTATTAGGCAGCATGTCTCGGCTAGGAGTAGTCTCATGGAAACTGACAAGTTGTACCGGAGTGTTCTTTTGGCGAGTTGCCTAATCGGTGCATGTTGGATATCAACGCGAATCGACGTGTGCTACGCGCAGGTGCAAGATGCGACCGTTGACCAAACGACTACCGAGAGCGAGACGGTTGTTGTTTCAGGTTTAGCCAGCTTCGCCGACGGTATGAAGGCTAAGAAACTCCGCCTGAGTGCAAAAGTATTTGACAAGCGCCTCGGTGACGACGTTTACTATGATTGTCAGACGGATGATGAAGGCAGGTTTGAACTTGAGGTCAAAAGAGAACACGCTGGTGAGTTAAGGGTAATTGGTATCACGCAGGATCTGTTCTCAGGGGAGATTAAATATCCCGGCAGATTCATAGGAAGTACAAGAAGTACAAGAAGTACAAACAGAGAAGCTCAGCACAAAGTTGTATTCGAAAATCGAGGCAGGCTGACCGTTCGGGTATTGGGATTGATCGGAGTGCCCGATGACTACAAAGTGCAAATAGCGATTCGCTTAAACAGCGATGATACATTCGCAAGCAACTTCGGTCCGAGTGTCAGTATCACCAAGACAACCACAGCGGGCGAGCTATCTAAGTTCCTGCAGAAGGGCTTGCCACCCGGCGAGTACCGTGTTGAAGTAACGCTGCCCAACTACCGCAAACTGTCGTGGATCGCGGAGGCAACTGTACCAGCCGAAGAGCCATTCAGGGCGTTTGCTGTTGTTCGGGTTGGCGCGCTCAGTTTCGGCTCGCTCCGTGCTCGTGTAGTCATGCCGGACGGTTCAACACCAGCCGCGAATGTGAAGTTTAACATTAAGGCGTTCGACTCTGCTTACTGGATACACACAACGGACGAAAACGGTGTCCTCGACATTAAGCATGTTCCCGATGGAACCGTTTCAGTCCAGCCACTGCGAGATCAACCAGGGATCGCCCCGACGGTTTCACGAATCAAAGTTGAGAGAGGCAAGACAACCGAGATTAACCGGATGCGATTGAAGGCCGAAAGCGAAGTGTTTTCGTGGATGTCTGGAACACTCAGGTACAGCGATGGGACGCCAGTGCCACGCGTGTCGTGCTTCGGGTATTTCAGTTGGAAAGGTGGACCGAACAGCTATTCATCGGAAGCCGGGTTTCGTGCCGATTTTCATAGTGATGGTAGATATCGAATTCGATTCCCTGCAGGCAGAAAGACACTGAAGATCGATATCGAAGGCACGGGTTTATCGGGTGCGTTTTCCCTCGGCAATACAACCTGTTTAGTTGTCGATGTCCAAGCAGAGCTAGGTGAGGAAATTCGACGAGATATCGTTGTTCCGTTGCGCGACCCTGAAGTAACTTGGAAGAGCTTTCCTCAACATGATATTCCACCGTCGTCGCCAACACAGCCAGAATACGATTCAATATTGGTCGATCTCAAAGACGGTATCACTTGGCATTCGGTAGGGCAGCTTAAGCCAACCTTAAGAATTCCGGCGGGCAAATCCTGGGTTTATACAGGCATGGAAGACCGATTCTTGTGGTCGTCCTTGGATAGTGAGCTGTTCGATTTTAACACGCGAAGCTCTCACCCCTGCACTTTTGCAATTCCGAGGCAGTTAGTGGATGACGTTCAGCGCCGAATAGATTCTGAGCCCGACATTCAACCTTGGGATGTCCGCAGGCTCCTTTTGGTCGTTTGGGTAAGACTTGGCGACCATGAAGTTGTGGCTATCCAAAAAGGGCTGGCGTTTCGAAACCGGCCCCAGAAACTACAGATACGCGGGAGCAACTACCTGCTCTCGCACGCATTCACACCTGGAATGTATCGATGTGAGCTGGTTTACGGGCAGGATGTTCTAGATTCCAAGGATTTTCGAGTAGACGAAGATGATCGCGAAACAGTAGCAATAGGTGGAAGTGCAGAACTGACAGATTAGTCGGCGTGCATCTCCGGCGGTCGATATGCTGGATTCCTTTGCATTAAGTCGCCGACTGAACAGTGGACTGCGGCGCCGAAGGGGAGACGGCGGCGACGAGCGAGGTGCGGGCGGGTCCAGCGGAGGCGTCTGGATTTCGGATCCCACATGCGGCGTGGTGCTAGTTCAACCAACCACCACCCGCCACGCAACGCGTCGTTTGGTCGAGGAGGTTCTGGAGGATGGTTTGTTGTCTTGGTGCGATTCCAATATCGAAAGTAGTTCTTGCGTTGCAACAATAACCCGTGCTCCGTCGCCGCATCCAGCATCCACTTGAATGCAACCTTGGATAGATAGCTGTGCTCTTCGGGCCATCCACCACCCACATCGCCGTGACCACCAGCAAACCAAACTTGTTCGAAAGTCTTGTTGGCTGGGTTCTGACGACAGAGGTTCTGCTGAAACATGGCCCGACGTTCGTCCAGTGAAACAGCGTGGCGGACGTGACGAATCGAGGCGTTGTTTGAGGTGTGAGGTAGCGTCCTCATATTCCACAGCCATCCAAAGGAACTGACCGTATCCCAGGCACCCAGAAAGTGAATTTGGGGTTTAGGGTAGATGGTGAAGGCGCTCGCGAAACGCCGACCTGCCTTGAAGCGTTCGCTGGTGGTTAGCCTTCCATCGTCGTCTGCGTAAATTGACCAAGCGTGCCGTTCCATGCCAGATTGTTCGGGCCGCAGCAAACCCAAAAACTCGATCATGCCAGCCACCGCCCTAACGGTATAGCCACCGCGGCTAAAACCGAATAAGTAAATCTGGTCACCGGGCTGATAGTGCGATGCAATAAATTGATAAATACTACAGACGTTCTCACGTAAACTGAGGCCGAATCCCAGGTCAATACGACGGCTGATCCACTTCCCGATACCGGTTTTTGTGGTTGGGTCGGAGACGGTACCTACGCCCGGTGAGTAATACGTTAACTGGCTATCATCACGTCGCAGCATTCGGAAGAGTTTCAGGACGTTGGTCGGGTTCCCCGTAACATCGTTGCTGGTTCCATCACAACAAATGACAAGATTCTTCGGCATTTCGGCTTTACGTGACGCAGTATAGAGGGGCTTCGGTCAAAATTAGGCATCGTGAGGGGTGACCGGTGCCGCGGCGGTCGAGTACATTTTGTGAACATACAGATTAGCTGCTTGCGTGACAACTTTGGTCTTCCGGCAGCAGTGAATAACGATCGATTGGATAGTCGTTAATTGGTGGGGATTTAGACGCAGCTGGGATCTCCTGCGTAGCGATCTGAATGGTGAACGCTGCGTTGGTCTTTGACGCAGATACTTGTATGAACGGGAATGAGTAGTCAGTGCTACTGACGATTGAAACAACTTGTGATGAAACCGCGGCGGCAATTATTGATCGCGATTTGTCGGTGCGGGCTGCGCGAGTAGCTAGCCAAGAAGAGGTTCATCAGCGATTCCAAGGCGTTGTTCCAGAGCTGGCTGCTAGGGCGCACCTGGAACGTATCTTGCCAATTGTTGGTGGCGTTTTCGATGATGCGAATATCCATCCACAGGAGGACTTGTCTGCCATCGCTGTGGCGACCCAACCCGGACTGCCAGGTTCGTTGCTCGTTGGACTGGCTGCTGCGAAAGCACTATGCGTGGCGTTGGATAAACCTCTGATTTCAATCCATCATGTACACGCGCACATTTATGCTTGCCAACTTGCTCATGGCGTTGATGTATTTCCGTGTGTTGGATTCGTCGTCAGTGGTGGGCACACCAATTTGTATAACTGTCGTTCAGCGAGTGATTGGAGCTACTTGGGTGGCACAATTGACGACGCCGTTGGCGAGGCATTCGACAAGGTGGCGGTCATGCTCGGCCTTCCCTACCCTGGCGGACCGCATCTGAGCCGATTGGCGGAAGCTGGCGATGATCGTGCGTATCCGTTGCCGAGGCCAATGCTGCGAGATCGTGAGACGCTCAACTTGAGTTTCTCTGGATTGAAGACGGCGGTGCGTTACAAGATTGTCGGTACTGGCAAACAAGACTTCGCACAGACGCAGCTCAGCGAACAAGAACGATCCGATTTGGCGGCTTCCTTTCAACGCGCGGCGATCGACTGTATCGTTGCCAAGGCGGAGTTGGCTCTTAAGCAGACTATGCGTCAGCGGCTATGCGTTGGGGGTGGGGTTGCGGCAAATCAGCTGCTTCGCAGCGAGCTTACGAACATGGGGGAACGGTTAGGCTGTGAGGTAATAGTTGCCCCGCCAGAGCTCTGCACCGACAATGCGGTGATGGGGGCGATTGCCTGGGAGAAGTTTGCTGTCAGCGACTTTTCTGAGTTAGATATCGACATTACACCTGGGTTGTTGCGTGCGTAGAGCAGCGGTGACTCGCTAGTAAGAATCGCAGGCCAGGGTTAACGCAGCCGACAGCCTAGCTTGACGGCTGAAGTTTCAGTTGAAGTTCGAACGGATCATGAAACGGATGATTACGTATCTCTGCAGCGCGAGTGCGGCTGTATTTGGGTTGAGCCTGACTACTTTGGCATTTGCGACTGGAATAGACGACAAACATAGTGAGCCGTGGCAAGGCGTGTGGACGGTTGAGCTCCAAACGCCCGGCGGCGGGCTACCATTCGAGCTGCGATGCAGTCGCAAAGAAAATAATTGGACTACAACCATTCACAACGCGGATGAGACGATCGAAGTCGCTAACCGCATCGCTGGATCGTCGCTGGTGCTTAGCATGCCTCACTACGATTCCAAGTTGTCCTTGGAACTGGATGGTGAGGATAATGATCGGGCAGTAGGCGTATGGAAGAAAACGCGCGGCGCTGATGCAGTAGCCGAACTTGCGTGTCTGGCGGTGCGGATGAATCCGAAGCCTTCGGGCATCGACGCACCTAACAAGCAGCAGCTTGAGCCATGGCTGGGGAGGTTTGCGATCCAGTTTGCGGACTCAGAGGATTTGGCTGTCGGCATCCTCAAGGCGAGTGACGCGAGCAACACAGAAGTCCGAGGGACGATCCTGACAACCACCGGAGACTATCGCTACCTTGCTGGGAAGGTAACCGATTCTGGTAAGCTTCGGCTAAGCTGTTTCGACGGAGCACATGCTTTCTTGATTACTGCGACGATGTCGGAAGGCACGATAAACGGTGACTTCTGGTCCGGCGACTGGTACCACACCACTTGGCGAGGAAGCCGAGCTCCAGATGTGAAGCTTGCTGACGGATTTGCGCAGGCGGTTGTGAACGAAGACATACGCCTGAGCGATTTGGAGTTCATTGACTTAGACGGAAATCCCGCACCGATGGCCGCAGCGAAGCTACGGGGGAAAGTCACGATTGTGGAGTTGTTCGGTTCTTGGTGTCCGAACTGTCATGATGCCGCGGTGTTTCTAGGTGAACTTGATAGGCGATATGCGGCCCAAGGGCTAAAGGTAGTTGGACTTGGCTTTGAGTTAACCGGTAGGCAAGAGCGTGACCTTGTTCAGCTAAAGCGCTATGTCAAAAGGTTCGACATTGACTATCCCGTTTTGCTGGCTGGCTTGGCTGACAAGAGTAAGGCCAGCCAAGCATTTCCGGTTCTCGACCGCGTGAGAAGTTATCCGACTTTGATCATTGTGGACCAAGCTGGAAAAGTCCGGACGGTCTACTCCGGGTTTTCTGGACCAGCCACAGGCGAAGAACACACGCGTTTGTGTCAGCGATTGGAAGGCATTGTGCGTGGGTTGTTGGCGGAATAGCGAGGAGAATGGGTGCTTGCTTGGGCTAGGCTAGCATTCCTGCAGCTTAGCCTTTGACTTTGTAGGCTTCGACTTCAAACATATTGCCACGGTAGGGATCCTGCCCGCGTCGCCAGGCGATGAGCGAGGCGATTCCGTAGGCAGGCAAGAAGAATATTCCCCAACGTTCGTATTGTCGAACATGAACACGTTCGTGGTTCGTGACGCTCTCAAGAGCTTCTTCGTGAATTCCCAAGATGACGTGGCCTAGTGTCATCGCGACAATCCGGCGGTTCGGCATGCCTGCGAAGAGCCGCTTGACTATCCCGCCTGAACATTCGACTGCGCCAAGTCTCCAACGCAGTCTTCCACCTGTCAGCAGGTTGAACACCCCAACCAGCAAGCCAATGAGCGTGTTTGGGGCGGTCCAGATGATTTGGAAAATCAATAACACGCTCATATTTGAATCCTGGACGCAGCTGGCCGCGGTAACTTGTTGGTCTGGTTACGGCTATTCTGGGCATTGCTGCTTGGAGTACAATTCCAGCACATCAAAACACTTCGGCTTTTGTATCACACTTGATCAGCCGAGGCGTGAATTGCTGAGGAACGGACTTCGGATTTAGTGATGACGGACTCACAGCATCGGTGAGCGACAAGGCGCTAGCCGTCGGTATTTCCAGTACCAACGCCGGATTTCGCCTTTCCGCTTGCAGAATCGATATCACACTCACCGTGTGTGCTATGGAGTAGATCTTTGACGATACGTATTGGAACGCGCGGCAGCAAGTTGGCGTTATGGCAAGCCAACTGGGTGCAAGCCGAGTTAGAAAAACACGGCTATGCAGTCAAACGCTGCATTATTAGTACCAAGGGCGATGTGAGTACCGCTTCACTCAGTCAGGTTGGCGGCCAAGGTGTATTCACCAAAGAGATTCAACGCTCGCTGTTGGCGGACGAAGTTGACGTAGCTGTTCACAGTTTGAAAGACCTGCCCACAGAAAAGATCGAAGGTTTGCAAATTGCAGCTGTCCCCCAGCGCGAGTCTACGGTTGATTGCTTGATCAGTCGCGAAGGGCAGCGATTCGAGGAATTACCGCCTGGCGCAAGAATCGGGACGGGTAGTCTGCGTCGCGGTGCTCAGTTACTAGCCTGGCGGAGCGACATCGTGCTGACGGATATCCGTGGTAACGTCGATTCGCGCTTGGCGAAACTGGACGATGGGCAGTACGACGCAATCGTCTTGGCGGAAGCTGGGCTGAAGCGGCTGAACCTTGATGGGCGGATCAGTGAACGTTTGCCCGAGCAACGGATCGTACCTGCGATTGGACAAGGCGCGCTGGGCCTTGAGTGCCGAAGCCAAGATAAGGCAACCGCTGCGGCCCTTGAAGCGTTGAATGATCCGGCGAGTTTCTGGGCGGTGACCGCGGAGCGCTCGTTCTTGGCAAGCTTGTTAGCAGGCTGCCTGGCGCCTGTAGCTGCACATGCCATTCTGGAAGACGGTCGGTTGCAGTTGCATGGTCGAGTGATTGCGCGTGACGGTTCGCAGGTAATCGAAGGCGAAGAGAGTGGATCGGCCGAGGATGCCGACCTGATTGGACGGAAGCTTGCCGATCGATTAAGTGAGGCGGGAGCAACCGACCTCATCAACCAAGCGCGAGAAAACTCGAATTCTGTATGAAAACTCTGATGTGAATTGACCCGCGTCAGAGTCCGTAAGAACTGTTATCAATCAATCTGGAATTTGCTCGAATGTTATCCGCGCCGCAAAACAGCCCCTACGATTGGAACTTCCGAGTATTCGGGTTCGACGTGCGCGTGGCATGGGGGTTTTGGATTGTAGCAGCGTTGCTGGGCTGGAATTGGAGTCAGGGCCGAGACTACATCGCGCAGGTGCTAGGCATTGAATCTCCAGGTGCACCGTTGCTCTTGGTCGTATGGATTGCGGCTCTACTGCTGTCGATTCTTGTCCACGAATTGGGCCATACATTTGCGTTCCGTTACTACGGTATTCGCAGCAATATCGTGTTGTATCACTTTGGTGGCTTGGCCATTCCCAGTTCCTTTGGTGCTTGGGACGGCGCGAGGCAGAGGCGGTTAGGGGCGCAGGAGACGCTGATTATCTCAGCTGCTGGACCAGCTGCACAACTTGGTTTGGCGGCCGTGACTTGGGTGATCGGGTTGGTCGCCGGTGTACCAATGGAACTTACTGAGCAATTGAACTGGTTGTTCGGCTTGGATTTGCCGATGGGACAGTACGGAAACAACATTTTGCGTTATGCCGCGTTCGATGCGGTTCTGTGGCCAAGTACCTGGTGGGCGATACTCAATCTTGCTCCGATTCTTCCTCTTGATGGAGGGCAGATAACTAGGTCGTTGTTACAGATGAACAACGTGATGGACGCGTCGCGCGTGGCTCACATGATCTCAGTAGGTGCGGCAGGAGTAATCGGGCTGTACTTCTTGCAGCAGGGACAGCCTTTCGCCGGACTGATGTTTCTTTCGTTTGCGGCAAGCAATTTCCAGGCGATGAACTCGGGTTATGGC
>DNPC01000762.1 GCA_003501565.1 Planctomycetaceae bacterium
GCTACAGACATAATCCCTACAACCCCAATGCCCCCCCCCGAGGCTGTAGCATCCAGCCCAGACGCATTCTTCGGGAAGGTCTTAGAAAATCGCATCCCGCCACGACCAAGGAAGCTGCTCGGCCGTGAAGCGCCACTACATCTCTTCGCGCGAAAGTGTCAATTGCTGGAGCTTGGCGAAACCTTCGTCCCAACGGCCAATAGGTTTGGGAGTGTAGTGGAAGATATCGTCTGCCTTCAACACCAACTCACGAGCTTCCTTAATGCTAGACAGCTCGCCAGATCCAACGGCCTGCATCAAGACGTTGCCTAGGGCTGTCGCTTCGATTGGCCCAGCTACCACGCGGCGCTGGCACGCGTCAGCTGCCATCTGGCAAAGCATGCGGTTCTGCACACCACCGCCCACCATGTGGATCGTACTAAACTCGGATCCGACCAGTTGTTCTAAATAGCCCAGGACGACGCGATACCGCAGCGCCAAGCTTTCGAGTGCACAACGGACAATTGCCCCTTCAGTCGCGGGAACGACCTGTCCGGTGCGTTGGCAGTATTCCCGAATGGCGTCAGGCATGCTGTCCGGTGCAACGAAACACGGATCGTCGGGATCGATAATCGACATCATCGGCTCAGCCGACTCGGCCATCTGGATAAGCCGGTCCCAACTCCAATCATGCCCCTCCCGCTTCCAACGAGCGCGACACTGTTGTACGATCCACAGCCCGGAAATGTTCTTCAATAGGCGGACGCTGCCTGCTACGCCTCCTTCATTGGTAAAGTTAAATTGACGACACGCGTCAGTAAGAACTGGTGACGCGACCTCGGCCCCCATCAGCGACCATGTGCCGCAAGAGATATAACACCAATCTGGGCGGTCGACCGCGAATGTGTCGGCAGGAACGGCCAGGACAGCTGAGCCGGTGTCATGCGTTGCCGGAACAATGACTTTCACGCCCGCATGCAGCTGCGTTTCGACACGCAGAGTTTCACGAAGACTGCCTAGATCGCAGCCAGGCTGTACGGGATCTGTGAACAGGTGCCTAGGCAAATCCAAAGCCTCCAGCACATGACTACTCCATTTCCCGGTCTGAGCATCTAACAGCTGGGTTGTAGATGCGTTGGTGTATTCATTGATTTGTTGGCCGCTTAATTGCCAATGCAAAAAGTCTGGCACCATCAAGAATCGCTCCGCAATATCCAGCCCCGGCGAACCCTGCTGACGCATCGCCAGAAGCTGGTACGCTGTGTTAATCTCCATAAACTGGATTCCGGTAGCAGCGAACATGTCTGCATCGGAGATTAGCTCATTCGCTTTGGCAACCATGCCGCGGGTGCGCGCGTCGCGATAGTGAATACAGGGACCTACCAGATCATCGTGGCGATCAAGCAGCACATAGTCGACACCCCAAGTGTCAGCGCCTACTGTGCTAATCCGATCACCGTAGCGTTGGGCGGCGAGCCCGAGCCCCGTTTTGACTTGCTGCCACTGCCCCAGCAGATTCCAGCAAAGTCGATCGCCTACGAGCAAACCACCATTATCGAAGCGATGCACCTGCGATAATTCGACTCCTGTTTCGTTGATCGTCCCCGCTAGTACGCGGCCTCCAGAAGCGCCCAAGTCAATTGCTAGATGTACAGAGCCGTTTGAGTTGGTCGAGGCCATTTTTGGAATTCCGCCTTGTAGTTGTTAGCAGGTAGAGAGCAGGGTGCGAGGCGGAGACTTCCGCTCGACATTGCATCCGTTTCTAGTTCGATTGTCCGGCAAGCTCTGGGCCGTATTGTGCCGCATGATACTTCGGGAGGATAGATACCTAGAGGACTCATCCAATTCCACCATCATGCATCTTCGCTCACGGACTGATCGCCGAATCCGCCGCCACCGGGAGTGCAGACGCGGATTTCTTGTCCTGGCTGAATGTCGAGCATGCAACAGCCGGGTAGCTCTATAGCTTCGCCCGAAACATCAATCAGAAAATTTTGCCCTACCTCGCCAGCTCCGCCACCGCAGATACCGGGAGGCGGCGAGGTACGACGCGATGTAATCAATGACAACTTCACCGGTTTCTGGAAACGAATCTGCCGCTCAACGCCATCGCCGCCATTGTGCTTTCCTTGACCACCGGAACCTCGTCGAATACGGAATTGCGTGAGTTCCACTGGGTAGTTTGCCTCGAGGACCTCTGGGTCGGTCAACCGCGTATTGGTCATATGAGTATGCACTGCAGAGGCACCGTTTGCACTAGCAGTTGCACCAGCACCACCACAAATTGTCTCGTAAAAGCCAAATGCTTCGGTACCAAACAGTAGATTGTTCATCGTGCCTTGCGAAGCTGCCGCCAACCCGAATGCACGCAACAGGACGTCCACCACTCGTTGACTCGTCTCTACGTTGCCCGCAGCGACCGCTGGCGTCGACTCTGGAGATTTCCCAACGGGAGGATTCAAGACGCCGGGAGGAACGATCAATTCTATGCTCCGTAGAACCCCTTCGTTCAAGGAGATTTCATCACCGATCATCACTCGGAGAACATAGATCAGAGCCGCGGAAACAATGGAAGGGTTGGCATTGAAGTTTGTAGGACTGACCGGTCCGGTACCTGAGAAATCCACTTTGATGATCGGCCGAAGCGGCTTATGAGTGTTAGCTGAAGGACTGTTCCCGATTGCTGCAGTTCCTTGTGCGCTTATCCGAACTACGATCGGTGTTCCATCGTCCAATTGATCTTCTATCGCTACGGGCAGTCGATCGAGCACCTCTTGTTGCAAGAACTCAGTGGCTCGAGCATGACTAGCATCCAGGATTGAATCCACGTAACCGGCCAAACGCTCGGGTCCCTCGCGCTCGGCCAATTCGATCAGCAACTGAGCGCCAACCTCACCTGCACATTGCTGAGCCGCTAGGTCGCTAAGCAACTCGCTCATGTCCCGTGGCGGTAGAGGGGCCCTTTCCAGGTGTTCTTGTACCGCTCGGTGGGCCTCTACGCCGGTACGCCGCAAGAACATCGGCGGAATCATCACTCCTTCTTCAGCCAGCTGCGTTGCTTGGGGCGACATCGAACCCGGCGAGGTTCCTCCGACGTCTGCATGATGCGCTCGGCTGGCAACGAAGAACGCAGGCGCTGCACCGTTGCGCGCTGGCGCACCCGAAAAGAAGACTGGAGTGATAACCGTAATATCAGGCAAGTGCGAGCCACCGCGATAGGGGTCGTTGGTAACCAACACATCTCCAGATTGCAGTGGCGATAGCGCGGCGACTGCTGCGCGAACGGTGGCTCCCATCGCACCCAGGTGTACCGGAACGTGAGGCGCGCTGCTCAGCAGCTCCCCTGCCCCACTGAAAACTGCACAGCTGTAGTCGCGGCGCTGCTTTACGTTGACACTCGTAGCTGTTTGCTGCAGAGTTGTCCCCATTTGAGTAGCGATCCCCATGAGACGCTGCGACAAGCAATCCCGAATTATCGGATCATGGCCCTGAGCCACTTCCAGGCTGCCCGATGATTTAGCGCTCCCATCTTGGAATTCGGCGCCCGGCGAGTCTTGATGTGAGAGCTCGATGGTGCCGTCTGACAGTGTTTCTGCGTTCCAATTGGGCGCCACAAGCAACGTCGATCCATTACCGGACACGATGGCCGGTCCAGCGAGAGTTGTTCCGAAGGCAAGCTCCTTTCGGCCAACTACCGAAGGCACGTTCGGCTGCCCTGCCGACTCCAATCCGCGCGCCGCTTGCGTGCAACTCGCACGAACGATTTCGGGGAGCACGTAGCTATTCTGCAAACTGACTTCGACGTGCAAAGACGTCAATTCGACGGCGGCATCACGTCGGTATCCAAAACGTTGCTGGTGCTGATCGTGGAAAGCATTGGCCAATCGCTGGCCGTTGAAGACCTCGGGAGCAACTACTGCTTGGTTGCCGGCATCCCTTTTGCGTTCAATAGTGGTAGACGCAAGTGTTAGAGGCTGAGCTGCTTCCGTCCCTTGATAACGCAGACGCCCAACGAGACGGACTCCCATTTCGCACGCGTCTTGCCCTCTCACAAGTTCATCAGCGAGCGAACAAAACTGATCGGAGACTAGTTCTATCAAATGTGCCCGATCTAGATCCGCGACCTCCGGGTACACCGGAATAGAGACGCTGCGCTGTTGATTTGCGAGCCCCATACCCAGCGCACTCATCAGTCCCGCTGCAGGCGTATCGTAGATCCTACGCACCCCCAGGTGCTCAGCAACCTCACAAACATGCTGCCCCGCAGCGCCCCCAAATCCAACTAGACTCGCTTCCCGAACGTCGACACCCTCGCGGCTAGCAATGCCTCGCACCGCCTCGGCCATTTGAGTACATGCTAGTGTTCGAAAACCGCGAGCAATACGGTCAAGCGTATCGAGGCCAGCAATCCCCGCCTCACCTATCGTTCGAGCAACGGTTTTTAGCTGAGTTTCCACCGCGCGATGATCAATCGGGAATGGAAACTGCTCTGCAGGCAGTAGACCCAAGAACAGGTTGACATCAGTGATGGTCAACGGGCCGCCGGAACCGTATGCGGCCGGTCCCGGTGACGCACCAGCGCTGTGCGGTCCGACACGAAGCGAAACACCATCGCACCAACAGATCGATCCCCCGCCGGATGCCACGGTATCGATTGGCAACGTCGGCGTCAGAACACGAACACCCGCTTTCGTCGATTCGTATTCGAGTTTGAGTTCTGGGCCAACACAGCACACATCGGTGCTTGTGCCGCCCATATCCAAGCCGATGATTGGCGCATCTTGCTTGCCAGAATCGGACAAGGCACTAGCCAATTGTCGCAGGGCGATAACGCCTCCGGCGGGCCCCGAAAGAATACTGTCCTTGCCTGAATAGTCTTCCCAGGCAACGAGTCCTCCAGCGCTTGTCATTACGCTCAGCTTGCCTGGCGAGGCGTTGTTGCCACTCAATTCATGGCGATCGCCAGATTGGACGATAGCGAGCTGACTGGCAATTTCCCCCAAGTACTCCCTGATGACAGGACTCAGGTAGGCATCAAGAACGGTTGTCTGGGCACGTGGAACGATTTCGATGAGCGGCGCGGTTTCGCTTGAGACCGAGATATCAAGAAAGCCGACTTGCCGTGCGATCTTGGCGAGCTCGCGCTCGTGGGCAGGGTTGATGTAGCTATGCATTAGGCAGATTGCCAGCGCCGTAGCGCCAGCGTCTTTAGCTCGAGCTAGCGCGGAGCGCGCTGCGGCGACACCCAGTGCTTGCCGCACACTTCCATCGGCGTTCAATCGTTCCGTGATTCCAACCACTGTGGCAGCCAGTGGTTTATGCTTCTCGATGTTAAGAGCGAAAAGATCTGGGCGAGTTTGATCGCCAATCTCCAGCAAGTCCTCGAACGGCTCTGTGATCGCCAGCGCTACTTTACCTCCACCTTGTGTCAACAAAGCGTT
>DNPC01000004.1 GCA_003501565.1 Planctomycetaceae bacterium
GCGGAGCTACGTGACAGCGGCTACGCGACAGCGGCAATCTCGCTACAACCGCCCGTAGCCGGATTCGCAAGAATTCGGGGCCTCCGAATCCATCGTGACGCCGCAGGGATTAAAACGCAGAGGCGCGAAGTCGCAGAGACGCGAAGCGACCAACAGCGATGCGGGCTCTTTGGGTGTACCATGATATTGGCTAGTTCATCTGTTTGTTACCCACAAGTCGATCAGGCCATCTGTGGCATGGTCGATCAGGCCTGGTTGCGCTTGCTCGTAGTACCGGCTAAAGCCGGTACTACGAGCGCCGTGCGACTATGACTTATGGGTAATCGCCAGGTGAGTTCAAGTACGACATGGGTCGTCGCGACTGTAGGCACGCAAGCCCGTCACTGGCCCGCTTGTGATTCGACGACTAACTTGGAAAGCAGCTCTACGATCTTTTCGTGAATCGGTTGCGGAGCTGAGACAACCATTGTGTGCCCAATCACATTGATTGATGACGGTCCTTCGTTTGCACTCCAGGTGTCCGGCACGACGCACTCCTGGATGAGAGCTGTGATCAACGCCGGGTCTTCCTCGCCGAGCACGCGCGTTACGTAGGCTAGGTCGTAGAACTTGTTTTGCGGATCGGATTCAGCGTCTTGAATAGACGTGATCTCGAGCACTTCGTTTCGAACAATATACGTCAGCTCCAAAGGTTTCAACATCAAGCGCAATGCAGACCGCAGCGTTACTTTCACCGGCAACTCCAGATCGACCTGCGCATCAACATCGATGCCAAATCGCTCTAATTCTCTTGAGTTGATCCAAATTGGTATATCGCATGCATCGCCGAAACTCACGAGCACTTGGTTCAATGGCTGTCCTCGGTAGTCGGCGTCAACTTTCGTCGCGAGGCTCTGTCGGATCTTCGCTTCGATCTCAAAACTAACTTTGGCGGCGGGCAATTCTGCACGCAGCCATGCTGGAGCTTCGTCAAATGCCGCTAGCGCGTCGACGTTTGCCGTACGCCTTGGTTGAGGACGAGCATTGCGTTGTACTGGAGATCTTGCAGGTTGTTGTCGCTGGGCAGATCGTCTTGTTTGCGCGCCGCCGGCAAACGGATCGTCATCCGATTGGGCGTATAGGGCGATGCCTCCCCAGGTGACAGCGCCGAGGAGCATGGAGCCTAAAGCGGCTAAGGCAATGAACTTGGATTTGGCAGTGGCGAGCATCAAGATCTCCTTTTGAACGATCTGTAAAGCGACAGTTGAGTTGAGCGTGTTGAGTGCATCGAGCACGGGAAGCCCATCGTCTTGATTTACTTCGATGGACTCTTTCAAACTGCAGGACCAAGCGAGGTTGTCCGGGTGACCAATGGCTTGCCGCCTGGTTTGGCTGCCGGCGATGAGCAGGGCGGAGGCGATACCGCTACGTGCAAGACGTTTGCGAAGTACCTTGCGGCCACGTCTGAGACGACCATCGACGGCAGATTCGCTAATGCTTTGCTGAGCGGCAATTTCGCGAATCGTCTGACCTTGGAAGTGGAATTCGAGCAGCACGCTGCGCGTCGCGGCGGGAAGTCGCTGGATTTCTGCGTGCAGGGTGGATAGCTCTGCCTGGTGTTCTGTCCGACTGGCCGTGTTATTTGGCAAAATTTCAGGATTCGCAGAGTGAACTTCGTCACGCATTCTTGCCTCGCGAGCCGCCTGCTTTCTGAGGCGCATCGATATTCGATATGCAACGCCGTGCAGCCAGGCGGCCAGAGAAGTCGATTCACGGATTTTGTCGGCAGACTGCATGAACACCACGAACGTCATCTGAAAGGCATCTTCAGCCGCATGAGCATCCGCAAGTGTTGATCGGCAAACTGAGGCCACCAGCGCACTGTAGCGGTCCACGATTGCTGATAACGCATCATGCGATTGATCGTGCAGATAGTTGCTCAACAGCGCATCGTCGTCCAACGCGGTTTCAACGTCGGGCAAGTCAGCTGTTTGTGACGGAGCCACCGATAAAAGTCCTTGGGTACAACTCAAAGTAAGACAGCTGCACTGGCAACTGCCCTGCTGTAGTTGTAGTGCATCCAGCAGGCATCATTCGGCGCAAGAAATGAAGAATTTTTCGAATCGGTCGAATCGTAACCAGCTCGCAACAATTCGGGGCCTTCGAATCGATCGAAACTTCGCAGAAATCGAACGCCGAGACGCAGAGACGCCTGGCTTTATTTGGCCAACATGCACTGATCAGTCGAGTGCTGTCGCTTAGCGCTGTAGGATGGGACAAGGAAGCTTGCGATTTCCGATAAACATAGTCACACGGCGTTCGTAGTACCGGCTTTAGCCGGAATTCCGCCTAAAGGCGGTACTACAAACAAGCGCAGCCTGGCCTGCGAACGCGAATGAACATACGGTGATCAGAACGGCGCGGTGTGGGCACGAAAAAAGCCGCTGAGGAAAGCACCCGGTGGGTGTTTCCTCAGCGGCTAAAAGAGCCTTCGACCGACGGCGGCAAAAAGCGGAGCCGCTGCGAGACTGGCGAAAACCGAGCGTGCTACTGCACGTGCTACTAATGGTCTTGGCCAACGCGAAAAATTGGTCCCTCTGCCGGAATTTAGGCCGAAGGCAAGTGCGGGCCATCACAGCCCGGAATTAACTATAGGCTGCAAATGAAGTACAGCAAGGTTCATCGACCCATCGCCTTCAATCTTCGCAGTCTTTTTCGAGGATTTTATGAAAGCTATTGCCTACCCAGCTCTCTGTGCAAGCTATCAACAAAAAAGTCCACATCAGGCCGACTGATGTACAGCGGACAGGACACGCGAGCCAAATAATCCCCTTCGAACTGAAATATTGGCACCTCGATCGAGTACTTTTTCCACAGTTTTTGCTGAAGACCGCTGTGGTCGCCCGATGGTAGGCGCACGGAAACCATCCAGCCATAGAACTCGCGAGAATCGGGAGAAATGGCCGTGACACCTGGAATTTCCAAGAGTTTTTGTCGGGCGTATTTTGCGAGCGAGTGATTTCGCGCGTCCAGCCACTTCCAATCAAATTGCCCAGCGAAGTTGATGGCTTTGTGGATACTCAGCAAAGCCGATGGATCGCGCGTTCCCGACCACATCAGTTCTTCATCCCACTGCTGTGGCTTGGCAGGCGACAGACGTCCCCAACTTGTCCGAAGTGGGCGGACTTGGTCGTGCCATTTGGGTGCCACATAAACGAACCCCGTGCCGATCGGTGCACACAGCCATTTATGGC
>DNPC01000090.1 GCA_003501565.1 Planctomycetaceae bacterium
CAGGACTGCCATCACGCGGCGACGTAACCGTCGCCCACTTGGCATCGCTGGATCTCGCTCCTCTACCATCAGACTGACTCCCGTCGCACCACGCTCCAGGTGATTGTTTGAAGCTCGTAGAGAGCCTAGACGCTGGCCGCGCCGTTTGAGCGACAACGCGAACAAGGCCGATCATTGTGGGCATCTCAGTCTACGCCAGCGCTACATTTCGCAAGTCACAAGAACACGACTCGTGACGCTTTGGACAACGATAACCTAACCAATGTTGCTACGCACCGGCAAGTTTGGTGCGTTCCGTCTCAACCATTTGGACAATGATATCTTCCAAGCTGTGTGTAATTTTCCAGTCCGGATAATGGGACTTGAGTTTTCCAAGATCACTGATGTAACAAATATGATCACCGACACGGTTCGTTTCACTATAGCTGTGTGCAATCTCTTCGCCGCTGACTTGCTCAATCATACGGATACACTCAAGTACGGAAGCTGCATTTTGGCGGCCGCCGCCGATGTTGTAGACTTCGCCCGGTCGAGGCTTGCCATAGAACGCCTCAAAGGCAGCTACAACATCTGAGCTTTCGATCTGATCGCGAACCTGCTTTCCCTTGTAGCCAAAGATCGTGTACGGTTTTTTGTGGACAGCAACATGCACCAGATAGGATAGGAATCCGTGCAATTCGACCCCCGAATGACTTGCCCCCGTCAAACATCCACCTCGGAAAACCCCCACATTCATCCCAAAATACCTGCCGTACTCTTGCGCGGTCAGGTCAGCGGCAGCCTTCGACGCCCCGAACAATGAATGAGTGGTCTGGTCGATACGACAATCCTCGCTTACGCCCGAATAGTCTTCTTCGTTGGCGTAGTCCCATCGCGTTTCAAGTTCAACCAACGGCAACTCATTGGGCGCGTCACCGTAAACTTTGTTGGTGCTCATGTGGCAAAACACTGCCTCTTCACAGTGTTGACGCGTCGCCTCCAGGAGATTAATCGTCCCTCCAGCGTTGACGTCGAAATCAAGAAGCGGAATTTCTTTCGCTTTGTCATGCGATGGCTGAGCAGCACAGTGTATGACAAGATCAAAGCTATGCTTCGAGAATAGATCGTTGACCCTTTCGCGGTCACATATATCGACTGCAATATGCTTGAATCGCCGCGTATCACTCAGCAGACGCTCTAAATTCCAACGTGTGCTTCCTTGCGGCCCGAAGAACACCTGCCGCATATCATTGTCGATTCCGACTACATCGGCGCCAGCAGCATCCCAGTGCCTGACGGCCGCGCTTCCGATCAAACCGCTCGATCCGGTCACTAAGACCTGCATACCTCTCTCACTTCTTGGTTTTGCAACGTACTGCCGCTGAAATCTAAGCCGGACGTCCCATCGCGGCACAACTAGGATTCATGCTAAACCAACTCGCGAGAACTGAGCATCGATTACATCAGACCAGTCCAATGAGGTATCACTCCTGGCGGCCGAAAACAGAATAACCCGCAAAATCGCTACGTGTTACTGCACGTCCAACTGAACGGCGGGCGGATCGGGTAGCTCTGCACAGAACGTTTCACCATGCCCGCGTATGAACTCCTCGGCACTCATCGGTCGTTTTCCCGCTGGCTGAATGTGGTTAACCAGTAGCACACCGGGATTGCACTGAATTGCCAAGACAGGTTGGTCATTTGTCTCCGGGCCGCTATACCCCACGGCTTGTCCGACCTCTTGCTCCTTTAGGACTGGTAGAGAAGGGCAAGCTGTCGCCCCCCGAACAATCAAACGCAGCAATTTGCCGCCCGGCTTCGTAAGCTGCACAAACGTGCCCGGCCACGGCTGACAAGCTCTGTACAAGCGAACAAGATAGTCAGCCGGTAGACGTGGATCCAAACTTCCATGATGTTTCGCAAACCGCGGCGCTCGAGTTACCTCCGTTGCCTCCTGAATCTGGCCAAGTTGCGATTGGCCGTCCCAAGCATCGAGAGCAGCAATCGCATCCATTGTCGCAGCGATCCCTAGATCAGCCAAACGCGGTTCAAGTTGCTCCGCCGTTTCGTGCGGTTCGATCAAAGTACTTGCCATCGTCAAAGCAGGTCCTGCGTCAAGGCGAGGCGTCATGTGAATGACCGTAACACCTGCGGCCGTGTCTCCACGTAGCAACGCCCACTGAACCGGCGCTGCTCCACGGTGTCTTGGCAGGAGACTTCCGTGGAGGTTGACGCCACCCAATCGTGCGGCAGTCAACGCCTCCGACGAAAGTATCTGTCCGTAGTCACATACAAAAAACAAATCCGCTTCGTAGCCTCTCAACTTTTCGATCGCTGCCGGATCGTTGATCGATTGCGGCTCAAACAACTCGATCGACTCGCTGGTCGCCCAGTCGAACACCGGTCGCTCAGGCAGTTTCTTAGGCGGTGGCTCAGGCAACGGACGTGTTACACACAACGGGATATCGTGCCCATCGGCGAGGATTCGACGGCAAGCGGGAACTGCAAACGGGCCGGTTCCCATGACAATAATGCGCATCTTTTGCTTTGCGAATTGGAGGCTATATCGACTGAAATTCTCTATCGACGGCTTACTTTGGATCGAGTTCACACTAAAGGATTACTCGCCACCCAACTCACGCGAGCGTTTCGCAGCCGCCGCAACCGCTTTGATCAAGCTGTTTCGAAAACCCGTTGCTTCGAGGCTCGCGATCGCCGCCGCGGTCGTTCCACCAGGACTTGCAACTTGATCCTTCAATTCCCCCGGATGGGAATGCGTTTCTAAAACCATTCTCGCCGCCCCCAAGAGTGTTTGGGCTGCCAGCACGATCGCGTCCGCGCGAGTCAATCCCGCTGCGACCCCACCGTCACTTAGGGCTTCGATCGCCATGTAGCCATAGGCCGGACCTGAGCCGGAGACCCCAATAACCGCATGAATCAACTCATCGGGTACTTGGATACACACACCAACCGCCGTCAACATTTGCTCGACCCACTTCGTGTCTTCTGGATTTACTTCCGAGGACACCGCAAACGCAGACGCGCCGTCGCCTACAAGGCTGGGCGTATTGGGCATGACGCGAACGATTCGCTCATGGCCCAACAATTCGACCAGTTTAGGCAGCGAAACTCCTGCCGCGATCGATATCACCAGCTGATCCTTCAACAGTCGTCCAATACTCTCAGCGATTACCGTTAACACATTGGGTTTAACCGCGAGAATCACCTTTTCGCATTTTGGTACCAAATCCGCTGCGTTCACCGCGATTGTCGCCTGCGGAAATCGCTCGCGTAGCTTGGCTTGCTGCTTCCCATTGGGTTCAACAAATCCGACTTCATCGGGTGCCATAACGCCTTCGGCGATCGCACCTTGAGCCAAAGCCGTCGCCATCTGACCACCACCGATGAATCCAATTTCAATCGCCATCGAAAATCCCTAGAACTGCTTCCTAGCCTCGTAAGCCATCGGTTTTTACTGCATGGTTGCCAAATAAGCGAGCATGTCGAGAAACTCCGTGGGAGTCAATTGCCGATGAAGTCCCTCGGGCATCAGCGAGTTTGGGGAGGCATGATAGGTGTCAACATCCTGGCCCTCCACGCGAACCGTTTCGCCTTTCTCGGAAAGCATCTCGATCGCACCATTGGCTTTGTGGTCCATTTGTATCCCGCGATACACGTTCCCGTCCAGGTCGGCCACGGTCCAAGCTTGATATTGCGGCGGGAAATCTGCCGACGGATTAACTATCGCTTCTGCAATTTGCCTAACTGACTTTGACGCCGCTACATGCCGCAGATCTGGGCCCAGAAGGCCACCGCGTCCACTAACGCTGTGGCAACGCGCACAACCAAGTTGCGGCGAATTGAATACCAGGCGGCCACGATCGGGATCGCCAGTCTTTGAATCCGCCAATTCAATCCACTTCGCGTTCTGCTGAGGTGAGATTTCCGCAAGCCACTGCTGTGCCGCCGAGGTCTCGAGCAAAGCCAACTTCAGTTGCTCACCAACTGCAGATTCGTATGCAGAGCCATCAGCACTTTCGTCTGATAGCGAAGATTGCTTCTTTACAATATCGTACACTGCTAGCGATATTTTGGACTGTCGACGCAATACCCTCGCAACGGCATAAGCAACCAGAGCTCTCTGCCGTTTGCCGCGCGACTCCAATTCTCCATCAACTAACCGGCCTGTTTTTGCAATCTGCACCAATCGCTCCCAGTCGGGCGAGCCGTGCTCTGCGATAAACTCTACGGCAGCGATCTTCACGGAGCCATCGGCCGTGGGAAGCGTCTCCAAACGCTCGGCTAGACGCAGTGCACGCCGCTGCACGGCCGGGGTCAACGTGGCTGACTGCATTGATCTCAGAAATGTCGCCAACCAGCGCCCTTCGTCGCCTTCGACAAGTTCGTTATCGTCGAATTTGACCGCGATATCCAGCAGTCGCTCCGCAACTGACTCGATCTGCGGTTTCAGATACTCAATCGCCATTGCCCGTACATTGCCCGGCTTTGCAGAGTCCTCTACGACGCTCAGCAGAGCATGCGTGTCGGTCTTGGGCTTGATATCCTTGGAGCGATCTTGTGAACGGTTCTTGACGGCACGTGCAAATGCCGGCTGCAAATTTTGGACTGCTGCATACCACGCAGCAAAGAGCGGTGCATCGACTTGACCAGAAGAAATCGCTAGGTCGAGTAAGGGACGTAGCCGGGGATCGAGTCTCTTAGCCACCATATGCAGCGCCGCCCGCCGGACGGTCAAGTCGTCGTCGGCCAACAGTTTCTCAAGATCTGCGACTCCCAGCTGGCTCGCACGTTCCGCTGCCAGTAGGGCCCCCAAACGCACCATTGGATCGGAATGTACTAGCAAGTCTCCAGCGGCAGTTCCTGTCCCTGCTAGCTCGATGACTGCCTCATGTCGAACAAACGCACTTGGCATCTTCAATCGCTGCTCAATACCTAGCGATGTTTGCTGCGAAAAAGGATCACTGGCATACTCATCAAACTCAGCGATTGGCAGCATGCGACCCTTTGTGCTCGGTTTGCTGCTCACTCGCCAGATCTTGCCTCGGCCATGGTTGGGGTAGTCCACCAGGACCCAATCCGTAAAGAAAAGATCTCCGCGTGAGTCGGCCGCCAGCGCGACCGGTCGAAAGTTCTTTCCACCAGTTATCCACTGTCGTCTGTTGATGCCCTGCAGCCGACCTTCCTTGGGTGCCACATCAATTCGCTCAATCGAGTTTTCATTCCAGATCGTGCACAGTAACGCGTCACGATAACGCTTCGAAAAACTTGAGCGTCTTGCATCAATTAAACCGCTTGGAGCCTCACCAACGCCGCTGACATACGGCAATGTGCCTGGCAAGCTCCCATCCCATCCCTGGAACGGATGATTTCCGCCACCGCCATACAAACTCTTGTATCCGTAATCGCCATGAGGGACGACGTGAACTAGGCGGTTGGGACCGCGAGCGTCGGGATCGTTATCAACCAGCAGCAATCGGCCGAATGTATCAAACTTCAAATCGAAAGGGTTCCAAAAACCCGTTGCGAACTCTTCGACATTTCCTCCACCTTCATCACATACCAAGACGCTACCACCATCACCGTAGCCGGAAACGAGGGTGCCGTCGGTGCCGACAACCGAATAAGCTCTTCCCCCTGTGTTACCTCTCGAGACGTACATCTTGCCGTGGCGATCAAACGTAATTCCCAGCAAACAATTGTGCGCGTAACGTTCTTGTGTCTCCAGTCTCAGCACGACTTCGCGAGCGCTAGGATCCAACCTTCCGTTTACCTTCGGGAAGCTGACAACCTCGCGTGCGCAAACCACAAACAGGTCACCGCGGGGCGAGAAAGCCAGGTTCATCGCAGCATCCAAGCCGTCCGCAAACGTAGAGATCTTGTATTTCGAGTTATCCGCAGAGCGCCGTAACACTTTGATACGATCAGAGTCCGGCCCAGTGTAGTCAGCTGCCCGAAGGTGTGTGTGTGATTCGATGACGTACAGGCTATCATCGCTGTCGATTGCCAATCCGATTGGCGTGACAATGTCAGGATCCGCAACCACAACTTCGAGTCGCAAGTTCGGATCAACACATGTGGGTAACTCGCTGTCGACGGGAATCTCTTGCCCATGCAGTGAAGCTGCCGAGATCAAACCGACCAGTGCAATGACGCCGCGCTTCCTCCGAAACCAAGACCGTTTATCCATAACTTGCCTGCAAACGAATTTTGAAAACAGAACTGTATTCGAAGGAACGAGTACCCAAAAAGAAATGCCTCGTAAACGCGCTACGCATACGAGGCATTGGAAAAAACACATTGGAAAACTTCGACCACTCCCGATCATCCTCGGCAGCAATCTCAATCTCGTGTGCAACGGGATGCATCCATATCAGCGACTAACATCAAAGTCATTTGTCGTCTTTATCATCCTTCTTTTTCTTGCGCGCGTTTTTCGCCTTCTTGGCTTCAGCCGCCTTCTCTTTCTTCGCCATTTCAGCCTTGGCTTTCATGATTAGCTCTGCCCTTGCCTTTTCCATCGCAGCCTTTTCGGCCTCCATCGCACGAGCTCGATGTTCCAGCTCAGCTTTGGCTTTTGAAAGCAACTCGCGTTCGCGTTTCATTCCGGAAACACTGGCCTTCATCGTCTTCTCAGTGTCCTCCGCCTTTTTCAATTCCGCTTGCATCGCTTTCATTTTCAAAGCGTTCGACTTTGCTAGTGCTTGACTGGACTCGAGCTTACGTTCCATCGCCGCAATGATGCTCTTCATCTGGGAGGCTTCTGACGCTGTATTGCGACTTCCAGATCGACTTTTCAGTTCCGCCGTGAGTCGTTTGTTCTCCCGTTGAAGGTCTGCAGCCAGTCTTTCGAGTTCAACGTCGCGCTTTTGCATTCTCTGAACCTCTTGTTCAAAACGCTCAGCCTGCTCGTCGAGTTTACGTGCACGTCGCTCCAGTGACTCTGCGTATTCCTCAAGCTCGCGCCTTCGGTCTCCGAGTTCTTCGTGTTCATGGTGATCTGCATGCTCAAGCTCTTCTTCACGGTCCCTCAACTCACGTTCGAATCGCTCAAGCTCTGCAGCCACACGCTTCAATTCCGCCTCTTTGGTCTTGAACTCAAGCTCTGCGATGCGTCTTTCAAGTTTTGCTTGATGCTGCAGGACCTCAAGCTTTGCCTCGAGCTGAATTTTTTCCTTTTGAAGCTTCAACAATTCCTTAACAACACTTAGTTCCATGACTTGGTCAACGACACTGGCGTTCTTTAGCGCCGCTACCGCACTGGTCGCTTTATCGGTTCGAACTTCGACACGAACGTTGCGATCGACTGCACCGGCTTCCATTGCGCGGCGAAACGTAAATGACTTTGGCATTTCGCCCGGTCCCTGCGACAAACGTTGTTGCGACGGGCGCTGTTGCCCCTGACGTTGTTGTGACGGGCGCTGTTGCACGGCTGGCGGCCGCGGAGGTTCAGGTGGATGCGCATGCCCATGATCGTGGTCGTGCGCATGGTCATGATCATGGTCGTGCCCATGATCATGGTCGCGTGCGTGTGGTGGCTGATGATTGTGATTCTGCATCGGGCCATGCTGAGGCGGCCGTTCATGCACTTGAATTTGCAGTGGTCCATTTTGCCGCCCCACACGTGCCGGCTTATCGCTCACGCGATCCGAAACGACAGCCTGTGCTCGCATGCGGACGGACGGAGTTGAGCGGGCTGGAGCTGAGCGGGGCGGGGCGGGGTGCTGCTCAGCAGGTCGATCCGACGCGCGGTCCGATGGGGCACGTCGCCGTACTCGCCCCGCTTGGCGATTCTCCCGTGCATCTTTACTACCATCATTCTGCAGCGATACCTGTACGGGCGTTGCAGGAACGAGTTTGGCCGCCGGCACTGTCTTCGTCGTAGCATCAACTTGAACGGACTTGGTTTCAATCCCTGAGGACAACAGTACTTGGGTGCCGTTGCCGCCCGCGGGCAAAACCACCACTTCGTTCGCGAAAGCTGGTGCACTGCCTAGAGCTACCAGAGGTGCGCTGCACAGAGCTACCAGAGGTGCACTGCCTAGAGCCACCAAAGCCGCCAGGAATTTTCGTTTCATGGCCCGTGTACGCATTAGTTGCTCTCCCAAGCATTTAGGTCAATTGTCTTGTAGCTACAAATCATGGGCGCTGGAATTTTCCCAGCGTTGCGTTTTCCCATGAAACACCGCCTAGTTTATCACAAGCCATCCATCTTTTCGAAGTTCAACAACACAGATTTCATCGCTGATCTTGGAGCGGAGCCCCACTTTGGCCGCTTGTTGCCCTGCAAATGCTTCGCCCAGTCCGAAACATGCCGATTTGCATGCCCTGCAGCGCAATGTGTCATCGCAGTGGCCTGAAGATGATTCTTGGATTCTGTTAACATGCCCGCTCAAGCCTGCGGCCCAGTGAGCCAACGCAACACCAAGTCTTGCGTGACCACGACTCGCGTGCGGGCAAGCCGAATAACGCGGCCGGTTGCCCGATGACCGCCCGCCCCTCCTGATTTTGACTCGATACACCCTGAACCGATTGAGGATTACGAAATGTCAGCCGGCGTGCCAACTCGTGCGGAAGTGCCCCCACAAGACTGCTGGGATTTGTCGAGCCTGTACGACTCTGTTGATGCCTGGGAGGTCGATTTTGCGAAGTTCGAAAAGGACATCGAAGGCTACCAAACATTCGCTGGCAAGCTTGGTGATTCCCCTGAAACGCTGGCGGATTGCCTAAGATTTGACATCGAAATCGACAAAATCGCTGAGAGACTTGGCACCTACGCCTTCCTCCGCACCACCGAAGATCAGGCCGATAGCGCTGCCCAAGCTCTTGCGGCCAGATTTCAGAGTGTCGCCGTCCGGGCTAGCCAACTTGCAAGCTACATTCGACCGGAGATCCTCGCGATCGACGCCACTAGGTTTGAGTCGTTCTTGAATGCCGAGCCCTTGGCCGACTTCCGACTCGTACTCGATAGGATCGCTCGATTCCGCGAGCACACACTCACCGACAACGAAGAGAAGCTGATCGCCTTGCAAGGTGAAATGGCGCAGACAGCCAGCAACGCTTTTCGGGCTCTCAACGATGCGGATATGAAGTTTGGTGAATTGACCGATGAAAACGGCAACGACGTCGAGCTAACAAACTCAACATTTAGTCAATTCCTAATCTCTCAAAACCGTGACGTCCGCAAAGCAGCTTTCCACCAATACTACGAACAATTCGAAGCCCACGAGAACACGCTTGCGGCCACGCTAGCGGGGAGCATCCACGGCGATGTCTACAGCGCCCGAGCCAGAAACTACGCAAGCAGTTTGGCGGCCGCCCTGATGCCAGACAATGTCCCGGCTTCGGTGTACGACAATCTTATTCAATCGGTCCGGAAGAACTTGCCCGCCGTCCACGCATTCTATGATTTCAGGCGACGGAGCATGAACCTTGATTCGATACACCACTACGACACCTACACGCCGATCATTAGCGACATCGAACACAATATGTCTTGGGACTCGGCAGTGGAAACGGTAGTCGAATCTCTCGCACCACTTGGGCACGATTACCAGAACGTTTTGGCGAGCGGATTGAAGGGCAGATGGTGCGATCGTTATCCAAACCAGGGTAAACAGAGCGGTGCATTCTCGTGCGGTACGTTTAGCGGGGATCCTTACATTCTGATGAACTACAAGTCCACCGTACTCAACGATGTGTTTACGCTCACACATGAGGCCGGACACTCAATGCACAGCTATTACTCCGCTTCAACACAACCCTTTCAGTATTACAACTACACCATTTTCGTCGCTGAAGTTGCGAGCACTTTCAACGAACAACTACTGACGCACCACTTGCTTCAGAGCAGTACAGATAAACGCTTCAAGGCGTATCTGCTGAACCATGAGATTGACAGCATCCGCGCGACGATTGTTCGACAAACAATGTTTGCAGAGTTCGAGAAGTTGACGCATGAGGCTGCCGAAGCTGGCGAGCCGCTTACCGTAGAATCGTTCAAGACTATGTATCGTTCATTGCTCGATGCATATTTCGGCAAAGACTTCGTCATTGACGATGCGTTGACACTTGAGTGCTTCCGTATCCCTCATTTCTATCGGGCATTCTACGTTTACAAGTATGCGACCGGCTTGTCAGCCGCAATAGCGCTGTCGCGCCGTGTGCTCACAGGTGGAAAAAGTGAATTGGACGACTACTTCACGTTCCTCAAGGGAGGCTGCTCGAAAGACCCGCTCGATCTGCTAAAGGACGCCGGTGTTGACATGTCCAGCCCCGAACCTGTCGACACGGCACTCGGCTACTTCAACGACCTAGTGAAGCAGCTAGATGACCTGATGCAAGATATTGATTAGCCACCAAACGCATAAGTGGCAGGCAGGCGACGAGTCCCGTCAGTTGCAAAGCCCAGGATAGATTCTACGTAGATCTAGTTCCACCAGCGAATTTGGCAGACAAAGGCACGCTCGTGAAGCTCCAGGTCGTCGAGTTGTTCGACTCGGCTGCCTTACGGCCAATGATACCCGCGAATCCCGTTTCTCACGACTTTTGACGCTTGTCTTTCGTCGCTGAGATCATGACAGTAGCGGTACATCCAGGCAAATTCACTTTCGCTAGCCTGCAATTCGTTGGGATGCTGAATTTGTATCGGCGCAATAACACGCTCGTAAAGATTGTCATCGCCGCCGGGCACGTAACACTCGATACTGTCGATCGCACGAAAAACACACTCTAGCTGCGTGGGCAGGAAACTCCACACTTCGCCCCACACCGGTGTGTGTCCCTCGATGAGTGCCGGGTATTCTCCAAGGTCAAATAAGGTCCCATAGGTCCAGGCGATTCTGACCTCCAGTGGCTTTTCCGGCCAGCATAAGCGTCGACACTGATCACTCTTTAAGGTGCCGTAGACGAAGAATTGCAGTGGTTTGTCGCCTGTAACTCCTACAGTCGAATGCCCTACGTCCAAGAACCTTCTCTCCCAACATACGAATAGTCGCCATAGACACGATGGCGACACAGCGACAAATTACTGACACAGTTTACCCTCTCGCGCGGCCAGCTGCTAAACTTAAAACGGACACGAGGCGGGCACACGGCAATACGCCGTCAACAAACTATGTCGCAGTGCGAAAACGGAATACCGCAAAAGGCAGACACGTATAAGGTCGCATTCATTGAGAATGAAGGTTGTACTGTAGGTTGGAGAAAATCTCTTTTCTGCAAACAGGCATGCCCGTCTTACTGAGTGCGGATTACGCAGCTGCTAGAATGTCTTGGACTGTTCCAGACCGAGCTCTTGCTAGACAAACGACTGCTCCTGAGCAAGGAATCGCATTTACGACTCACTCCACTCTCCCTCAATTCAGAGGCAACATGGATGAACAAGTACAGCTCGCACTGCGATGAATTCTATTTGAATATGGATTTATGCACGGAGATGGATCTTCCGCAGAACCGAGAAACGATCCTCCATTTCTTTGAACAAATCCAAAAACGCTATCCCGCAATGACCAACTTTTACTCCCGTAGTCGCGGCGAGTTCTGCTTGGAAGAAGAAAAGGACGCCGGGCGCGGACGCTGGGTTTCGCTCGAACCACGTCGCCTGTGCAGTGGTCTCAGCAAACCTGAATCAGTCGAAGATGCTACCAATCAGCACTGCAATGTGCTCGAGCTCGTTCCGTACGAGTTATCCGTCAGCCACTTAGATTGCGAGTCGCTCAATATCACGATGGGCTTCGATTTCTCCTACCGAGGCAATCACGATGAATTGCTGGCTGAGGCGATAGGGCTCATCAATCCGTTCGAGAAGCTCGGCCAGTTGGCTGGGAACTCCGTGCTCAACTACGAACCGTTAATTCAGTTCGCGTTCGATGACGATTGCAAGACTCAGTGTCGCCTCGCCTTTGAGACTCGTACCACCGCTTACCAAGTTCGATCTGGCGAGTTCTCCGAGGACGTGCTGAGCGTTTACCTAACCGTTCGCCACTTCGATTCGCTGAAGAGTGGGCGTGACTTCCCGGCCGAGCTTCGTCGAATAACCCAATCGTGCGAAAAGGTCGCCGACGAATTCTTGGTCGAAAGCGTGCTGCAGCCGCTTCAACACACGATTGCACTCAAATAGCTTTTTTCATTCGTTTCATTTGGCTCCGCGGAAGTGTGCCTGCTTTCACACAAATAGCTGGCTGCGGCAAGACAATTCACGCACTCCAAACGATGAAGGATCGCACATCGTCAGCAATTGCGGTCTTTCACTTTTCATCGTTCTAAATCCGATCTCGGCATAGACGTCGGGCTGGCCAGATTCGTACATTGTATGTGTTGGTCCTGCTGTGCCGACATTGGTTTGCATGGCTAACCCAGCAAGAGAATCCCGCCAATCGCTCTCAGAGCCAACTGCCCATCCCCCGCCAATATTGCGAAAGCCGTCTGATATGAAACTCT
>DNPC01000101.1 GCA_003501565.1 Planctomycetaceae bacterium
GGAGCGGAAACGCCGTCGGCATACAAATCTGCGATGGTCATGGCAGCTTTCACATAGGCAGCTTGGTTGTCGACACGTTGCTCAAGCTGCGAACGTAAGCGCGCAACCTGAGCCTCCAATTCCTCCAGCTTTTTGCGTCGCCACCAGCACTCTACTGCGTAATGCATCTCGTAGTTACTGCGCATCGCGTCTAGAATTTTCTCTTGTTCTCCCGATTCTTTGGCTGCCCGCAGTTTCTGGAGCAGGATCGGATGTCGCTGTGCTGCCACTGTGGAAACAAAGGTGCGAATCGCCTCCGACGGAAGATCACGCTTAACAAACTCTTGCATATCCGTGTCCAATGGGATTGCTAGCTCAACCGTCCTAAGTACAGGCGGACTGTCGGGAAGCTCACGTTTCCTAACTTGATACATGCCTCGGATTTCGGTGTTTGGAAATGCAACGTCGATTGGCGCAATTTGCAGGCTGCTACTCGCGGGTTTGTCCTCAGGTTGGTTGCCTATGGCCAGTGAATCGCCGAGCTTATCCGTCGTCGCATCAGTCAGGTCGAGAGCGTTCGCAGAGTTGCCCAGCGAATTTGAGTTCGTCACACGATTGATGCTGCCCAAATCCGAGGCAGTGGATTGTTCGTTCGAATCGGTACTGCTCAAGAAGTTATCCGCGCCCGACCGATTGGGCTGGCCGTTAAGTGGGAGCGAATCCTGCGCGTAGCCGACTGAGGCGAGCGAGCTTAGCATCAGCAGACTGAGTGCCGGGAAATTCCTTGATCGAAAGTTGTGCATGTTTCGAGCCTTATTCAAAATCGGTTGATGATTGGAGATTCGTTGGGTTGCATCGCGGGCTGGGATTCCTGAAGTTGCCAAATCAGTTTCTCGGCGAACCGGTATGCCTCGGAATCATCCGGCATCGAAAAAACGCCGGACGCTGCCTGGTTTGCGGTCGGTGCGGCCAGTTCGCTAAGCGCGAATTCGATCGATTGCACCTGAGAATTCCATTCGTTGATGGATTGCGTCCAACTAGCTATCTCTGGAGCGGCCGCTGGCATGCGTGCCGGTGATCGCTCTGATTGAGAAGGAGACGCAATACTGGACAATCCGGTGGACGTGGGGGGCATACCGGACGGAGCGGCGTCACTAGGTACGATTGACTGTTGCGCTGCAGGCGGCTGCAAAGGTTGGCGTGTAGAGCCGCCGGGCAATGTGTTTGGATAGGGGCCTCGTATACCAACGGCAGGGACGATGTCCGCGTCAGTGATTTTCCCGGATACTGCGGGTGAATCCTGACCAAGATTGTTTGCATTGAATGTCCTACTGGAGCCAACAGTCGCCTGAGGCTGGCCTTCGGTGCGCTTTAGAACTTCGGCGCGCCTGAGGCTTTCGGTGGTTCTTCGATACCATGGGGTTACAAATTGCGAGAACACAAGCGTCAGCGCGAGCAGCAGGAGCACAGCGCTGGTTGCAAGCGTGTAGAACGCACGGTTGCGTAAGTCGCTACTCTTCACGCGGATCGCTGAAACGTAGTCCGTCTTGTTTGCCAGGATCTGGTGGCAATGGGCGGCGACCACGCCAGCGTCTTCGGGACGTTCCTCGGGGGCTTTGGCCAGCAGTTGATCGACCAGTTTCGCGATAGGTGCAGGAACGTGGGTTTCGCCGCGAATAAGTGTGGCATGTTGCGTGTCGCAAATTCGACGCAACACAGCCAGCGTGCGTTCCGCTTCGAATGGTGGTCGGCCAGTGAGCATGAAATATATGACACTGCCAAGGCTGAAGAGGTCGCTGCGGTGCGACAGCGGCAATCCCCGAGCCTGTTCCGGTGACATGTAATGTGGCGTGCCTGCAATAAAGCCAGTACGTGTTAAAGCCATATCATCGACGGCCCGCGCCAAACCAAAGTCGGAGATCCAGGCATGCTGCCCAGACGCTTCAACCAAAATATTTGATGGTTTGACGTCGCGGTGGATGATGCCGCGTATGTGCGCTGCCTGCAGGGCCGATGCGATTTGGGCGATGATCCGGAGGGCTTCCGCCGGATCAAGCGCACCTTGTTTTCGTACGATTTGTTGCAATGACATGCCGTCAACGTATTGCATGACCAGATAGGGTATGGCTCCACTGGAACTTACGTGATGGATTGCAACCACATTTTCGTGAACCACCGCCGCACAGGCTTGGCCTTCGCGAGCAAATCTTCGGCGAGCCGCGGTGCTGATCGCCAAGTCGGGTGCGAGTACCTTGATGGCAACGATCCGGTGCAAGTCAGTGTCGGTTGCACGAAACACAATTCCAGTACCGCCTGTTCCAAGGATCTCATGCAGTTCGTACCGGCCGATTCGCCCGACGAATCCTGGGTTTGATTCGCCACTAATAAGGCCCGACTGCCGAAGCCGCTCAACCTGAAATTCCAAATGCTCCATAGCATCGATTGGAAAGCTCTCGTCATCCGATTCCGTGTCTTCACCGGTTGCCAGCATCGTGGGCAATTCGTCCCACCAATCCGCCCCCGCGGACATTTCTGTGATGATCTGCCGGCAGGTCGCACACGCGTCGAGGTGTTCGGAGACGCGCTGGGTTTCTGCGGAGGATAATTGTCCCGCCAGCAGTTGTTCCAATTGATCTGGTTTACAGCATGCGCCTGCTGCACGCGAGAAATACTTCAACATGGCTCTTCTTTCGGTACCCGCACGGAACTGCCGCTTCGGTCACTCTGGGACTGGTCACTACGGTGCAGGTCGCTACGGGGCCGGTCACTAAGGGACAGGTCACTTAGGGACTGATCACCGTCGGGCTGGTCACTTTGAGACTGATCGCTATGGCTCTGATCGCTATGGCTCTGATCACTCTGTACGGCGTCACGCGGGCGGTCTTTGCTGCCAACGTCGCTGGCTGTGTCGGGAGACTCGGACGAAAAATCGGATGGATCGATTTGTTGAACCTCTTGTCGCAACCGCTCCATCACACGGCTGCGGGCGATGTAAACGGCACCGACGGACATGTCGAGCTCGCGTGCGACGTCAGCGACCGCGACGTGGTCAACCGAGGAACGCCAAAAGGCGTGCCAAGTTCGATCCGTGAAGCTGCCTCGTACTCTGTCCGCCGCCCAGCGGAAAGCCCGTCGCCGCAGATCCAGCTGCATCACTCGGTCCACCGCAGAATCGTCAATGTCCAGAGCCTCCGGCAGTGGCTGGGTTTGATTACGACGCAAACGTCCGAGCTGCTGTAGGCAGATGTTACGCCCTACGGCATAAAGCCATGTACGAAAACGGGCTCGACCGGCATCAGGCGTAAAACCGCCGATTGCCTGGCTAACAGCTAGCAACACTCCCTGGACAACTTCCCCCGCATCCGCAGGTTGGAGTCCGCTAGCAACGGCTTGTCGATAAATAAACGGCTCGTACAGCTCTACAAAATCATGCCAAGCATCTTGATTGGTGGCAGTTTGTAGGTTGGCAATTAGGCTGCTGCGAGTCTCTGGTGGCAACTGCATGGGCTCCTCCCAATTTAGACTCCATCAACGTAAAGCGATCTTTCAGAGTTTATCGAAAAAACTCATCGCCCGTGTATGATGCCGGTCTGCGGAACCAGATTGCCTTGTTCCGATGCCAAGGTTAAAGCAGAGGCCGAAATGAGTTAAGGCACGGCAATTTCGCTCCGTTAACCCGGATTATGCATGTTGTGCGTAGGCCGGAACAAGGCAGTGCATTCACTGCCGTGATTTCGGTCGAAACGTCGCTGCAGTCTCTGGCGGCACAATGCGAAGTCGCGTAG
>DNPC01000041.1 GCA_003501565.1 Planctomycetaceae bacterium
GGCTTCAACTCAGGATGAGCCGGATGCCGAATCGGCTTGGAATACAGGCAATTCGCCGTGGGACAATGAACAGCCGGATTCCGCCATCGCAGAACAGCCCGAATCGGGCTTGCTCGAGCTCCCGGATTCGGTTCAAGTCGCTGATGAAACACAGCCGGAAGCTATTCAGTCGCCTGCATCGGAGCCCGAGCCGGCTTGGCTATCGGTCGACGGTGGAATGCTTGAGCGTGATGACCTAGGACGCGAAGACCCAGCAAGCGAAGACCCAGCAAGCAAAGATCCTGCGGAGCGTCTGGAGGCTGGAATTCGTGACTCCGAAGCGTTCCTGTCCGGCGAGCATCCTGTTGCGTCTGGCAGCTCGCCCGTTGACGCCGAGGTGAACGCAAACGATGTGAAGTCGAATGAAACGGGTGCGGCAGCAAACGAATCCAATGCGGCAGTAAACCAATCTGAGGCGGCGCCAGAAACAGGAAGTGCCGCCTTTTCACTACTGGACAGCGTTGAATTGGCTGCCACGGAGGCGACTCAAGATCCGGACCCAGGTAATGCACCACTACAGGACTCTAGCAACGCTTTCTTGCAAGTCCCTGATGAGGTGGTTGCACCTGAGGATGCGGCTGAAAGAGTGGCTCCTGAACGACAGATCATACCCAATGATCGTTTGGACGATTCCTTTCCAACGATGGAAAGCATGAATGCTCAAGACGTTCTTGATCCTTTCAACTTGCAGACCGAAGAGCCGAAGCAAAACAGCCTGTTGGAAGCGTTTGGTATCGGTGATGAAGCGGTAAGTGATGTGCTGCCTGAGACTCAGGAGGACGCAGAACAGCTTGGTGGGCAACCAGAGGAACAGCCAGCAGAACCTTCTGGGGAGCCCGGCGCACCCGCAGCAGAGTCAGAACAAGCAACTGCCGAATCGGTAGACTCAGTCGATCCGGCTACGGGCGCCGAAGCAGAAGAGGAAGAGTCTGTCGAAGCGTATATGGAACGCTTGTTGGCCAGGATGCGTGGCGAGGGCTTCGACGAGCCTCCCGAGGATGTGGCAATTGACAAGCCCGCGGCGATCATCCAAGAAGCGGAAACCACTCATGTGAGTCCGCAGCCTGGGCCGAGTAGTCAGCAACCCGACGAAACGGCCGCAATGTCCCTTAGTAGCATCCAGGAGTCGTTTGAAGAACAGTTCTCCGGTGATCAAGGTGTTGCAGCGGAGCCTGGCTTAACTGGTTCGGAGGGGCAGGATGCACAAACTGGAGTTTCAGCCCGCGGAAAGCAAACGGAAGCGATTGATGTTGCCGGATTAACTCCGCAGCAAGCTGCTGTTCTGCAAGCGAAGGAAGCGGAATCGCGTCAGACGAAGAGCACGAATGCTGACCAGAGTGCACGGATTAATGCAATGCGAGAGCTTGCCAACACGAACGCTCGAAGTGCGATTGTGAAGAGTAACCGGAATCGAGTGGTCTCGGCCTTCTTGTTCAAGGGAGGTATTGCGTTGGTCGGTTTCGTCGTTGCGGGAGCCCTGATTGCGATCAATGGGCTGAGCGTCAACATTGGCCTGGTGGCAACGATCGCTGCGTTGCTGGTGGGCGCAATCTGGGGTTGGGACGCGTTTACCACGTTGGTGAGTTTTTCCCGATTGCAATCGAGCGACAAACAGGCCGAGGCCGCGGTTGGCAAGGGAGCAGACAGCGAAGAGATTGGCACAGCCGTGCTAGATGACGCAGATAACGCTGGTTCCGCAAGCTAGCTAGCACGCTGTTTACCGGCGCATTGATTCGAGCTAGTTGCTCACTGGAGCCTTGATCTCGATAACGTTCCAGAAAGCAGTGGTGTCGCTTTCATCTCCGACGAGTAGGTTGAGTGTGCGTTGCAGGTGGATGTTAATCGGCAAGTCTTCCGGGTTAGCCTTATTGACACACTGCACAACCACTTCGGCAGCGTTGCGATCACGCGTGACGCTGAGACCTTGGCTGAATTCCCACTGTGCGTCTGGTCCAATCTCGAGAACGCGCTGTACCTGTTTGTTATCCATGAAATCGTACACCCGTTCGGCATCCTCTCGCTCGAGAGAGTCGTAGTACGTTTGCAGGTTGGTTCCGGTAATCTGCCGGTCCATTTCCATCTCGGTGAGCTCAAGGGCCTTGTATTTCGCGCCGCTTGCGAGCGTTTCTAAGAAGTGTTCGGCCGCTTTACCGCCTTCTTGGTACATGTACTCGTTCTTCGCCCTTAGGCCGTAAATTGACCAAGTCAGTGCGAGGATACCTAGGCCGATGCCCAACATCGCCGCCTTGCTCTTCGCTCCGCCGGTGAAACAAGCAATCACGCCTAGGACAATGGCGATCACGCAGACTAACCCCATTGCGGGTGCAAGAATAGCGATCAGCCCGCACACTCCGGCCAGCGCTGATGCAAGTCCGAATTTGTTAACCGGCGGCAACGCTTCCTCATGAGGATCGTCGGACAGAAATGCTTGTTCTTGCATAAGGCTGTTTTGAACTACTGGGAGGAGGTGAGAGGAGGTTGGTTGAAGTCGTTACGAATCGTTCCAGCGATTAGTTTGCTTGACGTCGATTTGCTGGGAGGTCGCTTGCCGCAGTGTGATTTGCCGGCTGTAACTCTCTGGCTGTAACCTTCACGTGGAGACATTCGTCCAAGATTTAAGCCTTGGTGCCGCGGCAAGTACAGTCCCCGCAGAATCGTTTTCGCACGCCTAGCACTTGGCAAGAGTAGTACTTGGGCAGATTAGCAATTCGCAGCGTTGCACTTGCTGGCCCGAGCGAGTTGGCGGCCACCCCGTGTTTACCTAGGTGCCCCGCGGTGGAGGGGTGTTGTTTGGCTCAAGGCAAGATCGCGGGGCGTCGCGGATGAAAAAGTGGTCAAAAATGTCCCCAAAGAATGAAAAATTTGACAGGCAGGGGGCTGGCTCGATAGGATTTAATAGTTGAAGGAGTCTGCTTATGGGGCAGAGTTCTCCTTTCACCGCGGCGTACTTCGCGGCGGTGCTTGTCGCAAAAGCAAACTTATCGTCGATCGAGGAAGCCGTCGCTTTGGCGAACGTCTTCCTCAGCCAGTGAATTCTGTCTTGCCTGCGTCTTTCAGCGCCCACTGGGCAGGTAAAATGACAGGATGGCAGCAAACGAACTCGGTTGTATACGGTCTAGCTTTAACAGATCCGCGTTGCAAGGGCTTTCGGTATCAGGGTACTGATGCAAGTGAGTGTAGCAGCCGCGGGTTCTGAACGCTTTAACTGAAGGTGTGGAGAAATGGCCAAGCCGTTATCGGTCTGGGGTGTTGAGATAGGCCAAAGTGCTCTGAAAGCGCTGCGTTGCCGAATGGAAGGCGACCAGGTCTTCGCCGAAGCGTTCGACTACATCGAGTATCCGAAGATCCTTTCGCAACCGGATGCGGAACCGGAAACGATGATCCGCGAGGCTCTCGAGACGTTCTCGAACCGCAACGACCTCAAGAAGTGCAAGGTTTCGCTGAGCGTTCCTGGTTCTGCTGGCTTGGCAAAGTTTTTCAAGCCGCCGCCGGTAGAACTGAAGAAGGTACGCGACATCGTCAAGTACGAGGCGCGGCAACAGATCCCCTTTGATCTAGATGACGTTGTCTGGGACTACCAGCTGATGGCCGGAGGCGACATCTCCGACGGATTTGCTCTCGAGAGCGAAGTCGGATTGTTCGCCATGAAGCGGGATGCGGTCGCGCGTGCGCTGCAGCCGCTGGAGAACGCGGATATCGAAGTCGATCTTCTGCAACTTGCTCCGCTGAGCATTTACAACATGATCACTTACGATCATGCGTTGGCCGACGATCCTGACGTTCCCTATGACGCGGAACATCCGCCGAAATCAACCGTCGTGCTAGCGATGGGTACGGATTCGACGGACTTGATTGTTACCAACGGTTTTCGAGTTTGGCAACGTAGTATGCCGCTGGGCGGTAATCACTTTACCCGCCAACTCACGAAAGATCTCAAGCTCACTTTTGCGAAAGCGGAGCATCTAAAGCGAAACGCGATGGACGCCGAAGATCCGAAGCTGGTCTTCCAGGCAATGCGTCCGGTCTTCAACGATCTAGTAACTGAAATTCAGCGCTCGATGGGCTTTTTCAACAGCCTGAACAAGAATGCTGAAATAGGCACGTTGGTACTGCTCGGTAACTCGGTCAAGTTGCCAGGTTTGTCACAATTCTTGAGCAAGAACCTGGCCATGGACGTAGAAGTGGTCGACAACTTTGGGCGTCTGACGGGTGATAGCGAAGTGCTCTCTGCGCCCGCGTTTAGAGATCACTTGGCTTCGTTCGCCCCCGTTTACGGACTTTGCCTGCAAAGCCTTGGGCTTGGACCACTCAATACGAACCTGGTCCCGCAGGATGTTGTAAAGCAGCGTTTGATTCGCAGCAAAAAACCGTGGGCTGTCGCCGGTGCGAGTGTTTTGCTGATGGGGTTTGCCGCCAATCTGTTGCCGGCTGCTGGGCGTTGGGGCGAAGTGCACCCAAGCAAGTGGGATCAGGCCATGGCCGCGGCTGAGTCGACCAAGTCCAAGAGCGATAGCGCGATCAAAGAGGATGAGGGGCAGAAGAATCAGATCGACATCCTGAAGACGATTGGGGATGAGGTCAGCGGGAGTGGTGACCGGCGAGTCCTGTGGCTTGAGCTGCTTACGGCCCTCAACGCATCACTCGGTCGCACCGAAGATATGTTGACCGAAGAGCTTCCCGATCCGGAAGAGGTACCGTATGGCGACCGTGAAACAATTTTCTTCACCAAGATCGACTGTAAGAAATACGAGGACCTTTCAAAGTACTTGACCGCTCGCGTCCACAAAGAGTACTTGGCCGATCAAAAGGACTGGCAGCTCCTGGTGAAAATCGACGAACCCGGCGGTGAAGCCGCAGCTGCGGAAGACGAAGCTGAGGAGGAGGCCGTAGACGAAGAAGAGGAACTGGAGGTTGAAATCCCTGAGTTGATCGGTACCGTCGATTCCGAGGAAGAAGACCTCAGTGGTTGGGTTGTCCAGGTGGATTGTTACCACTACCACAACAATCCTGAACACGCTCCCTACGATTGGAAGGAAGAATTCGTCCTGAAGAACTGGTTGCGAATTCTTGAAACGGGCTCGGTCAAACTGCCAACACCCGACGGCGGCGAAGAAGAGTTCACTTTCCAGGAACTGGGCATCCTGCATCCAATGATTATCGACGGCGGACTCGACGAAGCTCATACCGTTCCAAATCCCGAGTACATCAAGAAGTACGGCAAAAGCAATGCTGGCGGCATGGGTGGCTACGGCGGCATGGGAGGAATGGG
>DNPC01000466.1 GCA_003501565.1 Planctomycetaceae bacterium
CAGCCCCGACGCATCAGATTGCAAAAAAAGCACTCGCGCCACAAATGCTGCCGCGACGATCAGTACAACAGACAGCATTGCCGATGGCACCAAGCCGAAATCGGCCAATACTGGCCAATAGCCGTCCGTGTACCAGCGAAACGCCAGCGTCCCTAGCAGGAGAAAACAATACAGCAGGATTACGACGGGCATCTGTTTCGGCGGCAATCGCTGGCCGAGCAAAATCTAGCCTAGGCTTGGAGAGCAGCGGCCTACACCAGCACTGCTGCCAACAAGATCAGCAGCATCGTCAGCGGCAAATGCAACAAACTTACTCGCAGCATGCTCCGAGCGGTCACCATGTCTGGCTGACGAACGAATCGAATAGCTGACAGAAGCATCCACACACTAACTGCCACACACCCCAAGCAAAGCAGGCCCGACAAAAATCCCAGCGGTGGAATGGCCAAGAAGGCCAAAACAACCAGAGCAACCGATCCCAAAATTGCGTGCAACCCAGCACCTAGACCGCTCCGGTCGGTCACCGTGATCATCTTGTACCCCGCCGCTTCATACTGTTCGCGGTACATGAACGCAATCGCCATGAAGTGTGGAAGTTGCCACGCAATTACCACACCTAGCAATATCCAAGCGCCGGGATCCAGCAGCGAGCCCTCCGCCGCAGTCCAGCCCATCCAGACCGGCAACGCACCCGGCAATGTACCTACGAGCGTATTCGTCCAACTCACCATTTTCAGCGGTGTGTAGACCCAAACGTATAAGAACCAGGTCGCCAGCCCGCACCACAGCGTTGGGAGGTTCACTAAGTAGATCAAGTAGAGCGTACCGACAATTAGCAATGCCCAGCCCATCCAAGCGGCCTGGCTGCTGGCGACACGGCCAGCTGGCAGCGGTCGACCGCAGGTTCGCTTCATCACCGCATCGCGATCACGCTCCAGCCACTGATTCATCACACTAGCACTAGCAGCCACCAGCGCTGTTCCAACGCATGCATGAAACACCGCGGCCAAGCCGACGGTTGTTCCCGCCGCCACCATCCCCATGACGACCGTCACCAGGATCATGATCAAAATGCGTGGCTTCGTTAGCTCGATGTAGTAAGCGATTTGGGGTCGCAGCGAAGCTAGACTGGCCGATTCGATTCTCATGTTTTCATTTCCTAGGCCTGGCTAGCAGCGGCGTGAATTGCGTCTTTATTCTGTGCTTGCGATGTTCCAACGCTTGCGAAACGCCAAGTCCGCAGCGCGATGACTACGGAAAGGCTAATGATCAGCGAGCCAGTCGCCACGTGCGCAGTCACTATTAGACTTTCCCAAAATCCTTTGGCAAGGATCGTATAGTGGGCAATTTGCTGATTTATTGCTTCCCACGGAACCGCGTAGTTGACAACCCAAGTGCCGAGACCCAGCGCGATTTGCACCAAAACAAGCAGCGCCAGCAAGCCACTGGGGCGATAAACGCTTGCAGGAACAAACCGCCCAAGCCAGCTTAGGGCCGCCACAATCACCGCTAAAAGCAAAACGAGCCCCGCTAAGGTTAGATGGGAGTGCACAAAAGCCGTAAATAACTTGGGGGCCACGGCACCGGTCAGATGACGCAGCTGAGCTCCAACAATCAGCTGCATGTACGCTGCAATTGCTAGTAAAGTCGCCAAAACGACAAGTTTCGAATTTATCGGTCGCGGCGTCGATTCCGTTTCGCGGCGCGACTCTTGGCCCAGCTCTATCCACCACCGAGAGCTCATGACAGCCGTTGCGGTGGCCATCGCAAAGAACAGCGGCCCGGTGCAACCGTGGATCATCGCGATCGTCCGCTCGTCCAGCACAACACGAGCTCCCCCAAGACCGCCTTGGATAATAACCGCTGCCAGCAAAGCGACGGTCCAGAACTGGAACCATCGTCGGTATTCTACTCGCCAAGCAATGATCACTAGGCCGATGCACAGAAACCCCGCCAGGGCACCCAGCAAGCGGTGGCTGTGTTCAACTAGCAGATCAAATGGTCCAAACAACCATGTCGTCGCCGGGTAGGCGAACATGTTCCAGCCGTACGTCCCGGGCCAATCCGGGACGGCCATTCCAGCATCGTAGGTCGTAACCAATCCGCCGACCCAGATCAGCGGAAAAACTGCAATGGTCAGGACGACCGCCAGGCGGTGCAAGGCCTTGCTGTAACGAGGTACTTTCGGAGACTCATTCATCACAGACTACTCCGATGCGCCCGACAAGAGCTCAAGCTGCTCATGCGGTAGGCTGAGCACGTAATTGACCAAATCCCAAACCTCCAGCTCGGTGAGCCCCCGTGGATTGTCGGGCTGCATCGCGACGGCTGGCATTGGAGAACCCTCAATTCCGTTGACTATCCGCGAATAAATGTCGCTAGGCTGCCCACCACCGCGATAGATCCCAGCTCGCAAGTCCCGCGGTGAAATTACCCGAGGCTTGAGAGCCCCAAGATCCAACAACGGCTCAATTGCGTCTCTGTCTGCTGGATCCAGCCCCAGTGAAGTCGTCCACTCTTTAGTCCAGAAGTCGTAGTCCTTCGTTGGGCCATCGCCAACACCCGTTTTTCCATGGCAACTCGCACAGTTGGCAACTTCGCCCAAGTAGATTTCGCGTCCACGATCGATCGAGGCCCGCAGTGCCGCGTCCTCGATGCGACCCGACGAATCAACCGCAAAAGCCGGCACGCCCTCTGGCGGCTCCGGTGCAACAGTTTCCTCTACGAATGAATCCTGCCAATCACCAGCGACCTCGAGAATCACGTCTTCGATGACCTCACGTTGCTCCGCGAACCGGTCTGGATCGCGATCGCTAAGCTCGGGAGCATAAAAACGATCGCCTGCATCCAGCTCAAAAGCAGCCTCGGCGATCAGCGCACGCTCAACTTCGCCTCGCACACTCAGATACACCAGATAGTCTAGCAAGGCTTCGATATCATCAGATTTCAACAACTGAAACGAAGGCATACTCGTTCCAACAATGCCGTTCACCAGCGTGCGACGCAGGTCCGCCCGCGTCGGCTTGCGACCAATTGCCGTAGCCTTGAATTTGTAGATTCCGGGTCTGAAGTCCCGCGGGTAGGGATTCAGAAACACACTCGTCGGTCCACGACCGTTACCTTCCTGCGAATGGCAATTTACGCAGTGCTCGCGGTACAGCCCGTAGTGCACGTCATTTTCGTCGCTGCGGACCTGCCCTGCGGCCCGTCCCAAGCGATCAACATCGACCAATCCCGCGAATTCTTCGGTTTGCAGAATCTGTGGCCACTTGGGCTGATCAGGCGTACCAAACCAGTCCTCAAGCGCTTGGGCGATATCCGGAGCGGCGACTTCCAGATCAGCCCCTTCACCCCGTGCCATCCGCTCAATGAATAGTCGGTTGGGAGCGAACTTGGGCGGGGGACTGTCGCAGCCTGAAATACCTAGAAACAAAACGAAAGCGCACAACACCTCCCGCGTAAGGTGTTTCTTAACGATTTCAACGACGCTCTCAGCCATGTTTCTTGGTTCGAAGGAAAATTCTGGATAGCCTGTTAAGTGAACCACCACGCAAGCGTCTTCGCAACGCGAAATCCGCTGGGGCAAAGAGTCGCGGGTGCACCCGTTACCGTTGTTTCGGTACGGATGCTGGTAACAGAAACACCAAGACACCCCCCATTGGTGGAGTGCGACTCAGCGACGCCTCATAGACGAAGCCCTCATCGAGAATCACATGCAAGTTGCATTATCAATGCCTCGCATGGCCGCGTGCCGCCACGTTCGCTGCGACGCGCGTCTTTCCGTTTGAGTAGCCGCAGCCGAGGCGACGTGTATAATTACGTGCTTCGCGGCTCGGTGGTCGCACTTTAACGAGCATTCGCCGAGTACTTCAGCGAATCCCGCCTTCCCCCGCCTAAACAACGAGCCCCCCAATCGCGGCAGCTCGTGGCTATTGCGAATTCTTCCAGCGATAGTCCCCTTTTGAAACTGAAATTAACTTCCCAGGAGTCTACCTTCATGAAAATTCTCTCCGCTGCCCTCGTCGCTGCCATTTGCCTCAGCACCTCCGCGGCCAGCGCCGCCGACTGGGCCACACTCAAGGTCAAGGTTGTCTTCGACGGCAAACAGCCCAAACTTCCTCCCCTGGAAGGAACCGCGAAGGAGCCTTTTTGCGTCGACAAGAAGCTGCCGAATGAACTGATTGTCGTCGGTGCAAAAGGCGAGCTGTCCAACTTGGCCCTCATCATGGATATGCGAAAGAGTGAAGTCGACGACATTCACCCCGACCTGGCTAAGCCACCCACCGAGCCCCTCGTCATCGACAACAAGGACTGCATCTTCGAGCCTCGCGTGTCGTTCTTGCAAGCGGGCCGTCCGGTGATCGTCAAAAACAGCGACAAGTGTGCTCACAATTACAAGATCGATCCTTTTTCTAACGATCCAATCAACATCTTGGTGCCAATCGGAGGCCAGATCCAAGCCGAGTTCAAAGATGGCGAACGGTCGAACTTCTCTGAATACGGTTGCACCATTCACCCGTGGATGAAGGGGCAGTTAATCATTCGCGAGCACCCCTACGTGGGAGTTTCGGACAAAAAAGGCGAACTGGTGATCAAAGACTTGCCCGCCGGCAAATTGACCTTCAAAGTCGTTCATGAAGCTATGAACCGTAGCATCAAGGAAATTACCTTGGGCGGGAAGAAGATGAAGACCAGCCGAGGCAACATCGAAGTTGAACTGAAACCCGGCATGAACGACCTCGGAACCCTCGTCGTCGCTCCCGATCAATTCGATCTATAGAAATCTGTTCCACGGGTGAATGGCTCGCCCGATACTGATTGCATCGCTACGGCACGGCTGGTAGCCGTGCCGTTTAAGCGACTCTGAATCGGTTTTTTGCGATGAGCCCCAACGGGGC
>DNPC01000307.1 GCA_003501565.1 Planctomycetaceae bacterium
GCTTCTGGACGTGAGCACGGTTCAGGCGGCAGCTTGCTGCTTCCGGACAGGGGACGCCCTGTCCTTCTTCAACTACCTCCTGAGTCTTGCCATTGATCGTCGACGAGTTTGAAAATCCGATAAAGCGTACCGATCGGTCCATAAAAGCTCGGTACGACGCCGCACAACAATCGCCAGATACGTCTGCCCATTGGTCCGAGGCTGATTCACTTAGCGCCGTATGCGCCAATTCGGCCATGGTGCGGCAAAAGCTTAGGGACCGATCTCGCTATGAGATAGCTAACAACTCATACGCTAGAGGCATCCTCGACAGTATTGCAAACTACACAATTGGATCTGGGCCGACGCTCCAAATTCAGCCTCCTACCGGGGAGCCCTCCGATTCAGCGAATCAGGTAGAGCGACTCTTCAATGATTGGATGTCGGATCGGCAGATTGCCCACAAGTTACATACACTCCAGCTAGCTTTGGACGGAGATGGCGAGGGGTTCGCAATCCTCACTGACTCCGAGTCGCACAATACGCCAGTCAGCCTAGATGTCAGGCTCTATGAGGCGGACCATTTCGAAGATTACTCGGGCGTCTCACAGCTCCAAGACGATGCAGGAGTTCGCATCAACAGCAATGGAGAGCCGACCGAGTACGCGTTTCAATCAGAACACCCAGGCGACAGGCTGTCGCTTTTTCAAGCGTCGCGTTGGATCCCCGCTGACTCAGTGCTGCATGTATTCCGCGAGGATCGACCGGGGCAGCTGAGGGGCATCCCGAAAACAACTCCGTGCCTTGGTCTATTTGCTCAGCTTCGCCGGTTCACGCTTGCGACGCTAACGGCAGCTGAGGCAGCGGCAAACTTCGCCGGAATTGTAAGCGGGACAGGAAGCGACGACGACAACGAATACCCGCTGGTGCCGCTTCAGGAAATCGCCGTCACTAGGGGGATGTTAACGGCTCTCCCAGATGACGTGACATTGTCACAGTTAAAGGCGGAGCACCCTAACGCGACATTCGATGAGTTCGTCCGTGCGTTGCTGAGAGAGATTGCTCGGTGTCTCGGAGTCCCCGCCGTTTTGGCTTTGGGCGATGCGAGCGAATACAACTATTCGAGTGGCAGACTCGACCTTCAGGCGTTTAATCGCCAACTCGACGTTGACCGCTCTCTCTTGTTCGGTCCGATTCTACGGCGAATCTATTCGGCATGGCTTCAGGAAGCCCTCTTGATTCCTGGGTTCCTCCCAGACGCTTTCGATCCAGACACTCAGATCACTTGGCGTTGGCCAGGCGCGGGCAGTATCGATCGGGCCAAAGAAGCTCTTGGGCAGCGGCAGGAGTTGCAGAATAACACAACAACTCTCGCTCGAGAGTACGCCCGTCAGGGTCTCGATTGGGAACAAGAGCTGCGACAGCGAGCACGAGAGAAAGCCCTCATGAGGGAACTGGGCCTTACGGAGCAGGAAGTAAATTAACGCAATGGAATTAAAGCAAATCCACGCATCGGCGGCTCCCGCAACTATCGATGCAGCTGCCGCAGATAGCGACAAAGCACCGAGTGTAACGAGCAATAGTTACAACGGTGGGCTTATTGCAGTTCGCGGCTATAAGCATCGGGTTGCTGTTGATCTCGACGGCATCTCCAACCTTGGACAGCCCCACCCACTCTATCGCAATCACTCTGAGGAAAAAATCCTCGGTTCGGGTGTAACAGTCCGAGAGGGTAACACACTCCAGACCACCGGGGAGCTTACCAACGAGGGCGAGCACGTTGAAGAGGTAGTTCGCCTCGGTAAGAGTAACTACCCATTCCAGGCAAGCGTTGGAATGCAGCCCACAAAGCTCCAGGAGCTGCGTAAGGGCCAAACAGCGGAAGTAAACGGACAAACAATCAGCGGCCCGGCTTACGTGGCTCGCGAATCATATCTTATGGAGGTCAGCGTTGTTAGCTCGGGCGCCGATCGCACAACCTCAACCCAGATCGCAGCCGAGCACGCAGACCCACAGGAAAACATCGATATGGAATTCGAACAATTTGTAGCGTCGTCTGGTTTCGATTCAGAAAATCTGTCAGACAAGCAAGAGGCCACTCTCCGGGCAGCCTACTCCGCATCAGGCAGTAGCGAGAGCAGCCCAAGCAGCGTTGACGCGGTGATTCAGGCCGCCAAGCAACGTGAAGACCTACATCGAGATTACGGCCGAATCATCGCCAGCGCTGTTGATCGAGGTATGGACAGCGACACTGCCGAGAAACTGGTAGAAGCAGCCAAGAGCGACGGACTATCAGCTACGGAATTCGAGCTACAAGTGCTTCGGGCATCCCGTCATCAAGGCTCGACCAGTGTCCCGGTCAGAGGAAACGGCTCGGCTGACGTCATCGAAGCTGCCCTCGGAATGGCAGTCGGTCTTGAGGAGGAAGACTTCGCGCCGGAAGCACTCGAAGCCGCTCATAGGGAATTCAAGAACGGCATCGGCCTAAGTGACGTTCTCCAGATCGCAGCCAAGCAAAACGGTTACCGGGATGTATCCAGTCGCGACACCCGTGCTCTTTTACAGGCAGCATTTGCTCCGGTCCAAGCCAACTCATCGACTTACGACGTTGCAGGCATTCTTAGCAACATTGCGAACAAAAGCGCACGTCGGGGCTACATGGCGGTTGAGCAAGAGTGGCGGAAGATTGCATCGATTCGCCCCGTCTCCGACCTTAAGGAACACAAGGCATACTCCCTGACCGGGGATATGAGCTTCAAGCCAGTTGGTGCTGGTGGTGAATTGAAACATGCTGAGCTAGGCGAGGAGGAATACAGCAACAGTGCTGACACCTACGGGCGTATGTTTGCGATTACTCGCCGGGACATCATCAACGACGACTTGAATGCATTCACTCAGGTGAGACAGATGCTCGGTCGCGGTGCAGCTCTCGCGCTGAACCGCATCGTCTGGACGGAGTGGCTAGACAATGCTGCCACGTTCTGGTCAGCCGGACGCAATAACTTCATCTCCGGTGCGGCTACAGCCCTCGATATCGACAGCCTCAGCCAGGCCGTCACTACCTTTGAAGAGCAGGTTGACCCGGACGGTAATCCGCTCGGGCTGATGCCTGCAGTGCTTGTGGTTCCATCGGCGCTCAAGGTTCAAGGGATGCGAATAACGAACGACTCGGATATTCGGATCGACGGCTCAAGCGCTAAAACCCAATACTTCACCAAGAACCCTTGGGCTGGCCAATTCTCGCTGTGCTCAAGCCAATACCTCAACAACGCCAACATCCCCGGTGGCTCAGCTACCCACTGGTGGTTGGCGGCTTCGCCAGAGGATACACCGTCACTTGAGGTTGTTTTCCTCAACGGACGACAAGTTCCAGCGATCGAGCAAGCAAATGCCGACTTCAACACGCTCGGTATACAGATGCGGGGCTACTTCGATTTTGGGGCGGCCAAGCAAAACCACCGAGCTAGCGTAATGAGCGCAGGTCAATAATGTCACTGTTGCAAAACGCTGAGGCGTATCTCAGAGAAGTGAGGCGTCAGCACCTGGCGCAGTTGGTCACGTATCAGCGGGGCGCTGATTCAGTAGATCTTCTTGCCACCCAGGGAAGCACCGATACCGAGAACGATTCGGGTGCGGTGGTTGTCCAAAGTCGATCTATCGACTGGATTCTTGAGGCGGCTGATCTTCTGTTGAATGAAACAGAAGTGTTACCCGAAAAGGGTGATCGGATCGTCGTTGGCTCTCGAATCTATGAGGTCGTCGATCTCGGTGGTGAGCCCTGTTTCCGTTGGCACGGACGCGACAGCCTGTCGCTTCGGGTGCATACGAAAGAGGTAATTCATGTCGCAGCTGACTGATTCGCGAAGCGACCTTAGCACCGCTCTCGCAGCCTTACCGGAACTTAACGGTGTCCCGATCGAAGAAGCTTGGGTGCCTGCGTTTCGACGGGAGGACATCGCGACACTACGTGTTGTAGTCGCGCCTGAATCCTATAGCTGCAAGCAACGATGTCGAGACAGCAACAGCTATGCGATCACATTCTCAATTGCAGTTATGCAACCGCTTGATCCAGAGCAAACAGACCAGCAAGCCACCCAAAACTTAGCAATCGCAGATTCGATTTGCACTTTGCTCGGCTTCCGAATCGGCGGCTCAACCAATGCAGCTGTCACGGGTGTAGAAGTCGCGTCAGTTGCATCTGAGACACACTGGCGAGAGTACAACCTCGCTTCGACATTCCTCGCTGTTACTTTGGAGTTCTAGCATCATGGATGCTTTCGACGCAGCCAAGCGTGCTTTTATAGCGTGCAAGAGTCGTAACCCCGATAAGAACGAAGCCTGCGCACCATTCCTCGCGGGCGAGTATCTCAAACAATCTGGGATGCCCGCTCAGGAGCGCGAGGAACTCATGGAGTTTGCGCATCGATTACTAAATGAGTGGTACCAACGCAAGGCTGCGAATCCAAACTTTGAGCCTAGTCGCGAAGATTACCAAGAAGAAGTAGTGGAGCAAGAATGAGCGGTATTTTGAGCCCTGGTGAGAGTGCAACGGTACATGGATCATACAGCATCCATATCTTTGCACCTGCGGGAACCGGCACTCTGGTTAACAGCCATTTTCCAGATGAGCCCGCATCATTTGTCCCTGTTGACTTGCTAAATGACGAGGGGAGCGCGAGTGTCTTCATTGATCTCGCAGGGACGGTAAGGTTTGATAGTGCCGACCCAGATGCAAGGTGCTCCCTAGTTGCAATCAATATCGGTGGGTCTCGCTAATGTCGTTTTCATACGGTCGTTATCGTCCTGTCGGTGGTGGAACGGTCGAGCCTAATACCCAAGCTCTTCGAAAGCAGGAGCAAGACACTGTTGCTTTTGCCGAGACCTTAACTCTGGATTTTGAACTTGGCGATGGTGACAACAAAGAGATTACTCTGTCAGGGCACATATCATCGAGTTCTTTTGCAGCTTTGCGACCCGGCGACTATCGGGTGATTTTGAAGCAGGATGCACTCGGAGGACGAACGATCAATTGGCCTGTGAATGTCGTGGGAAATCCACCGCAGCCAGACCCCACTAGCCTATCGACAAGCATCTACGAGTTCTACTTCGACGGCACCGACTTTCATTTTTAGGGTGCCGAGTTAAGCGCCCCAGACGCTTCATCTGTTTTCAATAAACAAACGAATCAATCTGGGATCTTCAATTTGGCCGACAATGGACTTACACAGGAAAAATGGGCTGCAGCAGTACCCGTGGCCCAACGAGTAGCGAGATACCTATCAAAGGGTCGACTAAATGCCCATGTTGATTCTGATGATGTAAGTCAAGAGCTGCTCGCAATGCTCCCTGACGCACCTGTTGAGGTGTTCGAATCGGTGGATGACTTGGCGAAATGGATGTTCAGTCGCGCCCGGAAATATTGGGGTGACTGTGACCCACTTGGTATTGGCTTCAATCGCAGCGCTCAATATCGCGCTGGTGGCAGCTATCCGAGTTTCTTTTTCTTGGATGATCAGGATATCGGGGCGTTGTACTTCGATGGCGACGTTCTGGAAGAGAAGCAAGAGTCGAGAACGCTTTCACGCGAACAAGCAGAAGCACTTGAACCCAATTTGACTTACCTCCGAGATCCGGATCCGATCTGCGTTATTTGTCACGAGAGTTTTCAACCTGCCAAAAAGTCAGTAACGCCTGATGCCTGTCCCGCATGTCGGTCAGAGTTGGAAAACTACAAGAACCCGAAACTCTTGCTAAAAGAATGCGTACCTCCGGTTCTCGCGCTGATCAGCAAAGGCTGTGTAGCAAGCGAGTTACCTACGCACTACTTAACTGCACTGAAGGTACTCGGCAGACTTGGCTACGAGTGGAAAAAAAGCAGAGAAACAGGTGGCGAACGGCGCATCGTCTACCAACTAACTAAACACGGTCACCCACTCCCGTGTTGAGGCTCGCCGTTATCTATAAGGCGGCTGACCAACTCCAGCGTAAATCAATAGAAGCAGCGGAGCGTGTTGGTAAGCAGCTCGGTGCGAGGATTCAACGCACAGCTCGACAGTCAATCCGTAAGCCCAACAAGAACAATGATCCTTCACCGCCTGGGAAGCCCCCCAGGTCGCAGACGAAAACACTCAAGTCTTCGATCCTGTTTGCTTACGACGCATCAGAGCGAGAGATAGTCATCGGCCCAAGGCTTCTGCCGGGTCGAGTGGGCAAGGATGCACCGGAAGCCCTTGAAAAGGGTGGTGTATCCATTCAACAAATCAAGAGACGGCGGAGGCGACAGCGTGTCGCTGCCCGCCCCTTCATGGAACCAGCATTACAGAAGCGTCTTCCGGAGCTACCAGGGCTATGGAAAGATGCAATCAAGCAAGGATAACAAATGGCTGAAATACGAGGTATTGACTGCAAGGTCTATTTCGACACCGGATCCGGGTATGTCGAATGGCAATGCGTGAGAAACACAACCGTCAATTTGACATTCGATGAAACTGACGCGACTTGCCGTGGTTCTGGCGGTTATCGACAAAATGCAGTGACCGTCGCCTCACTTGAAGTTACCGGGGATGCGGTAAAAGACAAGGCGGACGCATCGTTCGTCGCAATCGAAGCTGCGGCAGTAGCAAAGACGACTTTGCCCATGCTCGTTATGGACGGCGACCGCACGGTAGCCGAAAGCGACGGCTGGCAATTCGACGGCCAAATCTTCTCGTGGGAAGAAGCGCAGGGGTATGAGGATATTGTTGTTGTGAGCTTCACCATCAAGCCCGCGCGTGGTTCAGCTCCTGCCCTCGTTTCCGGACCGATTGGAGTCTAAATGCACAGTTTCACCGACACTGCCGGACGCGATTGGAAGCTAGAGATCAACGTAGCTGCGATGCGTCGCGCGAAGACGCAGGGAATCGATCTTTCGATGCCTGTTTCGCAGATGCAAGAATTCGTCATGGATGACGTGTTTCTCACTGATGCTCTTTACGCTGTCGTGCACACGCAGGCGGAGACCCAAGGCATCAGTCTGCAGCAATTTGAATCATCTCTAAACGGCGAAATCTTGGCCCAGGCTCGCGATTGTCTCTGGGAGGCCCTCGCAGAGTACTTTGATCCGGGAAAAGCGGAGATGCTGCGAGCAGCAATCGCAGCAACAAAGGCGGAAATGAGAAAAGCCTCAGTCACTTTGACTGGCTTTGGCGAATCGAAGGGGAGCTAGGCAGAGACCTAGGCCCGTATCAGATGGCTAATGTGCTGCAGATGCTGCATGGGCATCGAGAGAGCGCATGGAACCACACAGCTGCATTGATTTGCAATATCCGGCTCGCAGCTGGAGACAGGAATGCGAAGCCGGAGAAATACCATCCGCTCGCACAAGTCGATCCAAACAATCAATTCAAACAATTTGTGAAGAGACAACGAAATGAGTGATACTGTATACGTCCAAGAAGGTGACATCCTTGATTACACACCCTTAGCAGATGCCAAGGCCGGGGAGTTAGTCTTCCTCGGTACGCTTTGCGGCCAAGTTGTTACGGATGTTGAGGCGGGCGAGTTGGGCGGTCTCCGCGTCAAGGGCGTAATTCGCCTAACGAAGGAAACCCTCACTGACCTCTACAGTGATGGCGATGCCGTCCTCTGGAACGACACCAACAAGACAGCCGATCCTGCTGGCGCTGACGGAACAGTTGGAGTAGCAGTTAACGGCGGATCTTCTGCCACCGACGCACACGTTTATGTAAGGCTCAATAGCTAATGGCTTTAGTACAAGATACCGATATCACCAGCGTTGACTACACCGGCCAAACACTTGACGCCCACCTGCTAATCGCAAATGGTACGGTAACACTCAACTACGTCATAACTCCGGCTAACGTATCCATTGCTCAAGAGCAAGCAGACGTCGGCACCGGCGCTGCGACTACGCTCCTGAGCTATTTCGACACCTCCGCTGGGACGCTTAGTGCTTCTGGTGAGACTCACGCAGCAACCCTATCAACCCGCTTCGGCGGTACCATCGATACGTACTTCAGTTAATGGCTAAGAATACGCTAAGCGAAGTCCGCCGCGTCGAACCTGTTGAAGGCCACCCAGACGGGACCTTCCACGGTTTCTGGTCAGGTTACGTCGTCCGGTGGGAAACAGAGGATGGCAGGTACGAGGCTAAGTCAAAAAACGGCGTCCGAGGAATCAACGTTCCCTGCGTCGTTGTAGTTGAATCCGGTCAGTTCACCTGCGCTTCTAGTTAGTCGACGCTCGCCCCGTCCCATACATGCTTTGGGTCAGGTACGAAAGTCAGATTTGACCCCCGGCCCGGCTCTTGGACTCCTACAAGCCAACCACCAGGGATCTTAGAGCGATATATGGTTCCTTGGTAGGTTGTTTGATGCAGCGGCTTGAACCTCAAATGAGGTCG
>DNPC01000563.1 GCA_003501565.1 Planctomycetaceae bacterium
CGTAGTACAGCACCCGTCCGCCGGCGGCAGGGCACAATATTACCCGTGCGGCGTCGTTCTTCAGTTCGATACAATCATCGTAGCCGTAGTAAGAAACAGTGCTGCAAGTTGGTTCGTCGCCGCGAGTGGTCAAGCTTACGCTCCACATTAAGACCCAAAACGTAGTCAGTAGCTTCACAATCAATCGCATCGAATTAGAGTATTGCACGTAGTCTCACTCCTGTAGAGAAGAACGTGGTTGGTGCATCCAACCAACATTCGCATTTCGAACGTATGGTAGCGTACGACCTACACACCGTTGTCTCGAACCTCAATCAATTGAGCAACGATGCTGACGGCGATCTCACTGGGCGTATTGTTGCCGAGTTTCAGTCCAATGGGGCACTGGAATTGACTCGCAAGTTCTTCGGTCAAGCCTTCGGACTGCAGGTCTCGTCGCAGCACACTCGCCTTTTGCCGACTACCAATAACACCTACGAACGGCGGTTTTCGGCTTCGCAGGATTTCGGCTAAAACCGGTAAGTCGGTTGCATGCCCTTGGCTCATCAGAACAAAGAATGTTCTGTCCGGCATTCCCACAACCAACTCTGCAGGCATCGCGCTGCAAACGCAATTTAGTTTGGGATCGTCGGGCAGTTTGTCGAGCCATTCTTGTCTTGGATCGATGCAGGTAATCTGGCAATCAAGCGTTAGCAACAAACGAACCAACCCTTGCGCGACGTGACCAGCGCCAAATACTGCGATCGGCCAAGTGGTTGCACCGTGTCGCTGGAAAAACAACTGAACCTCTCCGCCACAGGTCATTCCTATATCAGTTTGTAGGTTCCATTTGACTAGTTCGGGTTCCACATGTTGGCTGTTAAGGATTTGCTGAGCATGCTTGACCGCGGCAGCCTCAATCTTTCCGCCGCCGACTGTACCGAAACACAGACCATCGGTGGCTACGACGGCTTGAGCCCCCAAAACCTGTGGTGCGCTACCTCGGATCGCGACCAATGTGATAACGACGAAGTCCCTTTGCTCGTCGAGAAGGCTTTGTATGCCGCCAGTGAGTGTTCGGATATGATGAGTCATGACAAGGCGACTTTCGCAGACGCACGCTTTTACAGGCTTGGGACGTTTCGCCGCGACGACAACTTCTTCAGGCTACTCATTCAGGAGATTCGGGTCGCCGCGAATGATGTACCAGTAACGACGTGCCAGTAGTGACGTGCGGCCAAGCAAAGTGTGTTGACGGGAACTAACAGGACGGCGAATTGCGACGGACATATTATGCCATAGTACCAGCTGCGGGGAGAAGCCGGAGGATGGGTACGGCCAAGTTGCTGTTGCCTTGGCCAACGAAAACGCGACCGCATGGATCGGTCATCGATGCTGTCGCTGCTGCCTGGAGGGAAAGCCAGGTCTCGGAGTCGTTCTTAATCGTGCGCCCAGACGATCGAGAAATCCAGGAGCAATTCCGGTGCAGTCAAATGACTGTCGTCAAGCCTTCCGAAGCACCTACTGACATGACCCAGTCGGCGCAGATTGGCTTGCGCTATTTGGAAGAGCGTTTCTCGCCTCGCCCGATCGATGGCGTATTCTTGTCGCCCTCAGACGTGCCCCAGTTGACTGCGCAAGTCATCGACTCACTTATCGAGGCTTCGACGGTTTGGGATCCAGAACACGCTTCGGAAGACAAGCCGCCGAAAGTTCCGCACGTCTCCCAGTCCTTTGCTGCAGCCAAGAACAAAGAAGACCCTTCCAGCTTGCCTGTCCTCTCTCCGTTGTTCGGGGATCATTCGGGTCACCCCGTACTGTTTGCGTACGCAACCGCAAGGCGGATCCTAGATTTGCCAGCGGGAGTTGGTATCGACACGCTTGTCCGCGGCCTACCACGTCGTCGTGTGAGTTTGCCGGTCGAGTGGCTTGTCGAAGACTGCGATACGCCTGCTGCCTACCAACACGCCCTCACAAAACTGCGTGACCAGAGTTAGTGGTTTTTAAGATGGTGACTTGTCTTTGGCCATGCTGCCGAAATGCGCTGAAAATGAGCTAGCGCAGCGCCTACGGTGTTTGCATGAATTCGGGCTACAGCCTCAATTTCGGCATAGCCACCGCCCATCACGACGGCACAGGGGATCTCTTGGTTAGCGAGTTTCGAAAACACGAGCTGATCACGTTGTTCTAGGCCCCTCTGGCTCAGTGACAGGCGCCCCATTCGGTCACCTTCGTAGGGATCCGCTCCGGCGATGAAGAATGCGAAATCAAATTCTTCCAATTCAAGCTTGTCGTCAAGCGTCTCCCTTAAGTGTGTTTGGTACAGATCGTCATCCGTGCCATCAGGTAGCGGGATGTCGATGTCTCCATCTGTCTTTTGGTACGGGAAATTCTTATCACCATGCATCGAAACCGTCGTTACGCGCGGTTCGTTTGCAAAGATCGAAGCAGTTCCGTTTCCCTGATGCACGTCTAAGTCGAGAACTAGGATTCGTGTAGACTGAGCGACGTCAAGCAATTCCATGGCGGCGACAGCCACATCGTTAAACACACAGAACCCTTGACCGGAGTCGGCGAAAGCGTGGTGCGTTCCACCGGAAAGATGGACCGCAATCCCATCGCTAAGCGCAGCCTTCGCAGCGGCCAAGGTCGCCCCTGTTGACCGCAAGCTGCGTTGGACCATTTTTTCAGACCACGGAAATCCGATGCGCCTTTGCTCTAGCTCGGAAAGCTGCCCCTGCATAACGCGCTGTAAATAATCGCGATGATGCACTCTGGCGAGTTGTTCGTACGACGGTGCATCTGCCACCTCCAATTGGATGTGCCGCCCTAGTTCAGCCGCGACCAATTCACGAGTAAGCCGATATTTTCCGATTGGGAAGCGGTGACCTGTTGGTAGGGGCAGTTCAAAGTGGTCGCAATAGTACACTCGCATCCAATGCAACTTTCGTCAAATCCGCGATTCAAGAAGCCAACTAGACGGCAAAGCAGATTGTCGCCGCCGCACACTCTAACTGCATCGCGGTTACTTCTCTAACTTCGCTGCTGCCTGTCCGAGTGATTCTATGCTGTTCAGGACGAAAAACACCGTAGCAGATTAATGCGACGTCAATC
>DNPC01000007.1 GCA_003501565.1 Planctomycetaceae bacterium
AGGCTACGTCGGACCCAGCATTTTTATTTTCTGGCACGAGTATATTCCGGTGCCTGTGTACTGCCGCCCCCGGTGCAGATTGGCGATGCTGGTTAGCCAGCATCAGGACGCAGAGGTTCTTTCGCATATGGCGAGCTTTTCTGGCCTACAAACTGTGCGTGGTTCCACCAGTCGTGGTGGCACTTCTGCGCTTCGAGAGCTGATCAACCGCGGATCGGGGATGAGCCTAGCAATCACGCCGGACGGTCCGCGTGGTCCGCGTCGGAAACTGGCGCAAGGTTGTGTTTACCTTTCGAGTCGATTGCAGATACCGATCATTCCCATCGGTGCGGGATATAGCCAGCCATGGCGTAACAAAGACAGTTGGGACCAATTTCCCGTGCCACGTCCCTTTAGCCGGGTCAGAGCAGTGGTTGGGCCACGGATACAAGTTCCCGCTGACTTATCGCGCACTGACGTTGAGGAGTATCGGCTGTTTACAGAAAAACGGCTGAATGACGTTACCGAACTGGCCGAGAAATGGGCGGACGAAAATCTCGAGTTGCCTGGCTCGCAAATACTGTACCGCAGTCCGCCTCAACGAAGAAGTGAAACCGTTCAACGTGCTGTGTAGAGCGTTGTACATTATTCGCGGGTGCGAGTTGCACTAAACGCCCAAGGAAATTTGGTTTCCGCTATGGAACATTACGAAGCACGGGGAGATTCTCAAGAGCGCCCGTTATCTGTCAGCCAGGTGAACTGGTTTATCAAGCAACTGCTCGAAGAAGCCATGCCCAACCTTTGGGCCGAAGGAGAGATCAGCGACTTGAGTCAGCCGCAGAGCGGCCACATTTACTTTACGCTCAAGGATGATCGCAGCCAAATACGAGCCGTTATCTGGCGGTCTACTGCGCAGCGCCTCAAATTCAAGCTGAAGGACGGTATGAGTGTTGTTTGCCGTGGGTCGGTCGATGTGTATCCTCCGCGTGGCAGCTACCAGCTCAATCTAAATACGATCCATCCTCAGGGAGTTGGGCCCCTGCAGCTTGCGTTTGCACAACTGCATGAGAAGCTTTCCAAAGAGGGGCTTTTCGATGAACGCAATAAGCGGCCGCTGCCTGAGTTTCCGCGACGCATCGGGTTTGTGACCAGTCCCTCAGGAGCCGCGATTCATGACTTCTTAGAAGCAGCGCAAGCACAGTGGCCAAACTTCGAGTTGTTGGTCATACCGGCCCGTGTGCAGGGCGAACAAGCGATCCGAGATTTGGTGCTGGGGATTCGTAGGGCTCAACGGATTAAGCCAGCTCTCGATCTATTGATTGTCGGTCGTGGCGGCGGCAGCATTGAAGATCTGTGGGCGTTCAACGAAGAAGCTGTCGTACGAGAAGTCGCCAATTGCGCGTTACCGACTATCTCTGCGGTGGGGCACGAAATCGATGTGACGCTCTGTGACTTGGCGGCAGATGCTCGTGCACTCACACCGACGCAGGCCGCTCAAGTTGGTTTGCCGAATGCCGATAAACTTCGCGTCTGGCTTGAACAATCCTCACAACGCATTCGGCAAGCTCTTCACCAACGTGTGGCAGCGGCACGCAACCGGCTCGAACAATGGTCTGCGGTGGGAGTTCTGGCTAGACCACATGATTTACACCGCATGCACCGACAACGACTGGATGAATTGAAATTACATGCTGATAGACAGATAGCCACATTGGTGAATCGTCGGCAAGAGGATTTGGCCGCGATGGCGCAAAACCTCGAAGCACTATCACCGCTGAATGTCCTTGCGCGAGGCTATTCGATCACGTCTCTTGCTGACAGCGGTACGCGACTTCGTAGTTGCGAAGACGTGACCCTTGGGCAAGAGATCCAAACGACGCTGCCCGATGGAATCGTCACAAGCCAAGTCACGGAATCATCTCCGAAACGATCATTGCCGAGACAATCGTTGCCTTAGCAGGATTTACGAGGGCAGGCTGAATCGTTGCCCGAGCAAGCCTATCGCGAGGATTGATCGCCGGTGAAGGCTGGTGGACTGAGGATCGGTGGGTTACTGAGGCGGTCGGTGGCGTGTCTATTCTGTTCGGTCTAAGGGAGCTGTATTCCGTTTTGTCTGACGCACGCTAGCTAGCTGTGTGGCTTCCCGGTCCTAACGTCGCCGCCGGAGGCGGTACGATCCGGGCGCGTCGAAAGCGAGGGCCTCAAACGAAAAAAGGCGGTGCAATTCCCGGAGGAACCTGCACCGCCGATCTGCTGGAGGAGGTTAATAATGGTTACGCATTGGCGTTGGGCATGGTTCGGTACGCCGCGATTTTTCTTCGAATCTCTAGTTTTGCTCTGAGACTGGATACAATTTGACTGGAACGGGCCGAAACGGGTTGTCCGTCGTCTGGATCGTGACCGCAGGTGTCGACGGCATTGAGTTTTCTACTCGGGACTTCGGCTCTACCTGGGTGAACTCTTGCTTGTCACGGGTAGCCGTTGGTACGACGTAGGGATTTTGGATCACTACTGCTGGGTACAAGGTACGCCGGGCGGCTGACTTTGGCACATAACTGGGGTTGGGTTGCAAGAGAGAGGGACTCGCAAACGGGCTGACGCCATATGGTCGCGTGTAGCGCTTACCGTAGTAAACCGGTGGATGGAGCGCAAAATAGGGTGGTGGCGGAGTGAAAGCAGGCAGAACCAAAGGACTGCCGGGAACGCCGACCCCATATCCGTAGCCAAACCCCACAACTTGGGCGTGTGTGGTAGCCGCCGAGAAAAAACACTGCGAACCGATTGCAAATACAAATGCGGTCAATAAGCCCTGTCGCATAGTCGAACTCTTTATGGAAACTTAGAAACTCATATTTCGCATCAACCATTCGCAAAGCGACTAAGCTCGGAAGGTATGATCTACGATCTAAGTTCCACGCTAATTGGGGCCACCGCTCCCCGCAAGCAACTTCTGGGTGCTACCTTTTTTACGCAAGCGGGCAAACTTGAATAATCGTCACAATCGTCATGGGTAGCCCAGCACCGACAGATTTCGCCGCGCTTACGAATGAACTAAAGGCGGAATCCCGGCGGCTTGGTTTTCCATTATCGGGTGTCTCAGCGGCGGCGATGCCCGGCAGGCTTTCGGAGTTTCATGCGTGGCTGGACGCCGGGTACGCCGGGCAGATGCGATATCTGGAGCAACGGCGGGAAGCGTACAGTCATCCCCGCCATGTGCTAGATGGTTGCACGACCATTCTGATGCTGGGCATGCCATACACAACGAAGCGTCTGAGATCGGAGGTGGCAAGCGGCAATTTTGGCAAGCTTGCTAGGTATGCAGCCAGTGATATTGACTATCACGATCTAATTCACAGCCGACTCAAGTTATTGAAATCCTGGCTGGTCGCGAGAGTGGCAGATTCTGCGGTGCGAGGTGTTGTTGATACGGCGCCAATCTTGGAACGTGATTTTGCTGAGCGAGCGGGGCTAGGTTGGATTGGGAAAAACACGCTAGTGCTCAACAAGTACTATGGCAGTTACTTTTTCCTGGCGGCCCTACTAACCAGCGTACCTCTTACCATCGATGAACCCGATGCAGCCAATCACTGTGGAACATGTACCGCTTGCCTTCAGGCCTGTCCAACCCAGGCGTTTCCCAGGCCGTTCGAGTTAGATGGATCGAAGTGCATCAGCTATTTGACTATCGAACTGCGCGAGCCAGTACCAAGCAACTTGGCTGATAACATGCAGGACTGGACGTTTGGCTGCGATGTGTGCCAAGAGGTGTGTCCATGGAATCGAAAAGCGATTGAGGCAACCGAATCAGCACTGACAGTTCCGCCGGAGCGACGGAAGGTCGATCTAGCAAGCCTGCTGGAGATCAATGAGGAAGAATTCCGGCGACAATACCGTAAGACCGCACTGTGGCGGACGCGACGCAGCGGCGTTGTCCGTAACGCCATCATCACTGTAGCCAACCTTGAATTGTCTGAATATGTTCCGCAACTTACGCGTCTGCTACACGACGAAGAAATGGTAGTGCGTGAAACTGCAGCGTGGGCAATAAAGCGGCTGCAGGTCAAGTCTGGGGATTACGCATAGCTCGGACCCCAAGAGCAAAGTCAACGCCTCTGCTTGTCTTGGCATAAACCAAGAAGTACTAGCAACGCTACTTTTTCTTCGTCCAGTCCTTCCGTTGCCGGCTGCTGGGGATGCCAAGTTTCTTGCGGTATTTTGTGATGGTTCGCCGCGCGACAGTTAGGCCGCTCTTGGCAAGCTCTTTGACGAGATCATCGTCGCTGAAGGGTTTTAGTTTGTCTTCTTGGTCGATCAATTCAGTAAGTTTGAGACGCACGGTTTCCCAGGCGACGTCCTCACCATCTTCGCTGCGAGTTCCATGAACAAAAAATCGCTTTAATGGGAAAATACCGCGTGGTGTCTGAATCCACTTGTCATCCACAGCACGACTAATGGTGGTGACGTGTACACCGACCTGGTCGGCAATCTGTTGCATCTTAAGTGGTTCAATGTGCTCAGGACCATCATCCAAAAACTTCTTTTGGTAGTCGACGATTGCCTGGGCAACTTTTTGCACCGTACTGCGTCGCTGCTGGATAGCATCCACCAGCCAGTTGGCTGATTCGATTTTCCGGCGGATAAACTCGCGTTCCTCGGCGGTCGCATTCGGGTCGCTTAGTCGCTGCCGATAGTAATTGCTGATCCTCAAGGAAGGTATGCGGTCATCTTCCAGGTGAACCATGTACCGACCTTCTTCGTTAACCGTCACCACAACATCGGGGCTGACGATCGGGACGTGCGTTTCTAAAAAGGCGGCTCCAGGTTTCGGGTTCAGGTGGTGGAGTTCCAGCCTGGCTTCTTGAATCTGCTCGATCGAAATGCCGGTCTTCTTTTCGACCAGCGGCAGTCGATTCTCAGCGAGGTCCTCCAAATGGTTTTCGATTAAGACTTTTAACTCACCATAATGAGGAACGTCTGGATTGAGTTGATTGAGTAGACACTCGCTCAGTGAGCGGGCGGCGATGCCGGGAGGATCGAGCGACTGCACAAGTGCCAGCGCTTCTTCGGCACGTTCCAAATCGGCATCGGTGTGTTCGGCCGGAAGTAGGTCCCTGAGACTAGTCTTAAAATAACCACCGTTGCGGGCATCGAGTGTTGAAATAATGCGTTCGGCGAGAGCTTCGACCTCGGAATCAATCTCCAATTCTGCCAACTGGTGCATTAAGTAGTCATTCAAGGACTCAGGCCGTTCAAGCGCATTGGCCATCAGGTCGTGCTGACGATCTTGAGCTTGCTGTGTTCGGTCGGCCGATGTTCGGAAGTCGTCGAAGTTATCTGGCATTTCGCCAGACATGTTTTCCAGTCGTTCGAAGTCTTCTTTATTGGACTGATTGTCCTCAACAACCAATTCACGTTCGGATTCGATTGGCTTGTTCGGATCTTCCTTTTCGTCACCGTCCTGGGAAGGCTCGTCTTCCTCGGTGACCTCGAGCATCGGGTTTTCGTTAAGCTCTTGCTCGACTCGTTCCTGGAGAGCCAAAACGGGCAGTTGAAGAATCTCCATCGACTGAATCATCTTCGGCGACAGCTTCTGGGTCTGAAGCTGACGGGTCTCCATTCCGAATGAAAGTCGCATGCGTTAGTTCCGATCCGAATGACAGAAGCCCAGCGTATTCGTTACTTCCTGTTCGGTAGGCTGGTGCAATTCTGGCTAGTGTTCAAAAGCGGCTGCTCCCGAGGAGGCCGCATCCGCCTGAATTTTATCACCTTTTCAACAGTTGTAGGTGACTATGTTGCAAAATGGCACAGAATTTGCCCTCCGCAAGCCCAAAACTCCGCTTATTTGCAATTGCGGAGCTTCTACCAAGAGCGACCTTTAGTTCGAGCCCGCCAAAGAGTCTCGGCGAGGAATAGCTCGGCATGGAAGCGCTTGGCATCGAGGCGCTCGGAATGGAATCGCTGGGTACGGAAAAGCTGAACTTGGGGAGATGCAGGAGATTCTGAGCACCACAGTTGGCCAGTAACTATACTGCGGGCCTTTCCACACTTGCCCTTGATTTTCGCAAGTCTTAAGGTCGTAGGCTAATACAATGCGTCGAATCGGAAGCAGATCAACACGAACGAGAAAACCGCGTTTGGAGTTACTTGAGTTTCGCCGGTTACTTACCTGTGCTCCCGTTGGCGATACGTCCATTGAATGCTTTGACAGTAGTGGAGTGGGGACTCCCGAATCTGCTTGGTTCAGAGACCAGGCGGACCCCGAGGAGTTAGGCGGATACACAGGGCAAACGAGTTATGCGCCGGGTGAGACATTAGAGTTATTCGTTAGTTCATCTCCGGTTGAAGATTACCACGTCGAGATCTTTCGTTTGGGATGGTACGGCGGAGATGGAGCCCGATTGGTTGGATGTATCCCCGATTGTTCCGGTGGAACCCTCCAAGGCATTGATCAGGGGATTCCTGCGCCAGATCCCGTGACACTTGAAGTGGATGCCAACTGGGCCGCGACCGATTCCTTTGTCATCCCTGACAACTGGGAAAGCGGTTACTACATCGCCTCACTTATTTTCGATTCTGGCGCGAACATTGGCGACGCCCACTTCGTGCCTTTCATCGTTCGTGCTGAGGCCGCCAATAACGCCGATATTCTGGTGCAGGTACCTGTCAGCACATGGCAGTCATACAACCGTTGGGGTGGTCATTCACTCTATGAGCCCGCCGCGGCAGATAAGGTTTCATTCAACCGCCCGTATAACAACATCGATGATGTTTTTCGCTATGAGTATCAGATGCTCAGATACTTGGAACGCGAGGGCTTTGATGTGGAATACGCAACGAATGTCGACGTGCATCGGGACCCAGCAATGTTGCTGGACCATCAATTGGTGATTTCCACGGGCCACGATGAGTATTGGAGTAAGGAAACGCGAGACGGGTTTGAGGCAGCACGCGACTCTGGCACCAATCTAGGATTCTTTACTTCCAATGCCGCCTATTGGCAGGTCCGGTATGAAAATGCTGACCGGACTCT
>DNPC01000107.1 GCA_003501565.1 Planctomycetaceae bacterium
GTTCGCCGAGCGATCGTAGCTACGTAAGTAGGAGCGGGCGGAGCGTCGTCGACGACCTCTGGCTCCGGGCGGGGCGCTGAGAAGAAGCCGCCTCCTGCCCCTAATAGCAAACAGCTGGCCGCCGCAATTATCGATTTCTTGTTGTTCATCGAAGCGCCGATTAGGCGACCTACCAGGCCCGGCTTGACGGCCTCAGCGTCCGTTTCTTCAGCTTCCGAGGCTAATTCGGGATCAGATTCTGCAGCTTCGTCGGTCAATTGAGCTTCTTCAGAATCCGATTCGGCCGTTTCGTTATCGGTTTCGCCGTCCGTGTTTTCATCCGCTTCGCCAGCGATCGCTTCGCTATCGGTCGTTATGGCAGCTTCAGAGCTCAATTGACTATCTGAATTAGCGTTATCGCTTGATTCTTCCGGCTGGGAATCCGCTGGTGGATTGTCGGACAGTGGTTCAGCGGATTCGCTGTCCGTAGCGAGCTTATTGGTCGGTTCTTCGATCTTGGAGACGGAATCCAACTGTTGCTCGTTTTCGACAGCCTCGTTGGCGGATTGAACGTCTGCCTCGATATCGTTTTCGTTGCGCACGTCAGAATCATCGGAAGCAGTTGTTGATTCTACTTTTGCGTTTGTTTCGGTTGCCACCGCGTTTCCTCTTGTCGTGTTGGGGCCCAAGACGATCGCGCCTGAGATATCGCGATCGTTTGTTTCTGCAGCAAAGGGAGCTAGGAGCCGCAGGATCACATAACCATAGAATTGGATGACGGCGGACGTCGTCGGTAGATGTGTGACCGGTTTCTGTTTTCAAAACGTCCACTCGCTCGCTCCGTAGAATTGGTGCGAGCGTCAAAATTGGCAGAATCCCGACGACGCGCACAACGCGAGATTCAGCCATAACTAACGAGGCAAGCGGGAGGCCTGGCTATGTTCAACCCTGTTGTCGCTCTTCGGCGACGGATAGATAGAGTTGCTCGTGCCGCTTTATCATGGCTGGCAGAGAAAACTCGGACTGAACACGTTGTTGAGCTGCTTCTCCTAAACGAAGTGCCAACTCGCGATTGCGCAGTAGATGATTGGTGCGCTTGGTAAGCGTTTCGACATCACCGATCTGGTACAGGTAGCCAGTTTCATCGTTGATGACGAGATCTCGATTTCCGGGGATGTCTGAGGCCACGACCGGAATCCCCTGTGCCATTGCCTCCAAGATCGTGTTGCTCTGACCTTCATAAAGACTACCGTTCCAAAGCACATCGAAAGCGGACAACAGTTCAGCGGCATCGCTGCGGTGTCCGGCGAACCGTACGGAATCCTTCGCACCGGCCAAATCTCGATCGTGTTGTAGTCGCTTTAGGTCCGGCCCGTCCCCAAGGATCACGAACCAAACATCTTGGTACGCCGCGTGGAGAAGTTCCGCGGCCCAGATTAGCTCGCGATAGTTCTTTTGTGCCCACAGACGTCCAATTGCACCAACAACTTTGGAGCGAGCGGGAATTTGCAGTCGCTCAAACAGTTCGGATTTTTCAAGTTGACGACGCTCGGCAGGCAGAACTGCGTTAGGAATGACGGTGAACTTCTCAGCCGGAATCCCCCTGTCCGCGTAGAAATCGGTCACTGCACGCGTATTTGTCGCAATACAGGAACTGATTTTGGCTAGATGCCGGTCGACGATCAATTGCCAAGTCGATTTCCAAGGGTCAACACTGCGTTCGCCACCGATAATCCCCGGTACGCCACGCCGGTACGCAGCCCATCGGCCATAGGCATTGGCGGCAAAAAGCCAGGTATGAACGATATCAGGCTTCAATTCGCCAATTTTCCGGCTCAGTCGTCGATAGGCCCATGGATCAAACTTCGCACGTTTGCCTATGAAGTGGAGCGACACGCCAGCGGATTTCAGTCGATCTTCGTAAACACCAGAGTGTGTCAGCACGATGACATCAACTTCGAAGCGACTGCGATCCAAGTTCTCCGCCAGGAGGCAGAGCTGTTTTTCCGCGCCGCCCTGCACCAACGTCGGAATGACCAGACAGACTTTCAGCTTCATCGTAACAATGGATCTCGAACCAAGTCGTGCGAAATGAGGGACCCTTATCTTACTTCAATTCGAATTCGGCAATGACGGGAAAGTGATCGCTAACATCGAGTTCATCGGTGGACATCGTTAGTCGTTCGTCCCAATGTTCTTCTCCATCACGTTTTCCATTGATCACACCGTCCGTAACAACGCGAATCGACTGAAACACCCAGTCCTTGCCTGGTCCGTCTTCCATCAGACTCGAGCTGACGTAGATACGATCAAATTGCTTGTCGAGAACAAGGTGGGTGGGTAAGTTGGGCTGGTCGGATTGAGTCAACAGGTCGATCATTTTTGGCGTGTTTTCGGCGATAGCTTTCACATCACCGACCATCGTTCCCGGTGAGTGCTCTGAATTGGTATCGCCGAGCAAAATACAATCGTGTCCCTCTTCGAGTGAATCAGCGAGGAATTGACGAGCGAGTCGAGCTTGCTTGACGCGTCGGTCCTCTGCTTCAGCCCTGGCATAAAAGTGGACGTTTATGATCGTCAGTGGTCGTTCAACTTCGTCCCAGCGGAACTCACCGATCAGGTGTTTTGATATGTTCCGATAATTGTTGCTGTCATACATGACTTTTGATTGTTCGCGTCGGCTGTAGCCTACCAATCCGCTTTTCATCAAGAAACCGACATCCTGGCCGGTGAACGTATCGCGTCCATTGATAAAGCAGTAGCGATACGACTGCCCCATTTCCTTCAGTACACCCCGCAGGGCGCCGAGGGTTGATCCGTCCTCGATCTCTTGCAACGCAACGATGTGAGGTTCTTCTTCGGCAATGACCTTAGCAACACTGGTTAGCTTCCAATTCCAATACTCTTCACTTGGGGCGCTCTGTTCGGCAGCCAGCTTGCTATTGCCTTGCTTTCGATGGTCAAACATCCACTCTACGTTCCAGGTCATTACCGACAGTTTGCTTGGTGGTGAATCGAAAAGCTGTTCGTTGGGCTGCTGAGCTTTCGTAGATGGCTCGGAACTTGTCCGTAAATTTGAAGACTGCCCGTTGGCAACATCGTTTGCATTTAGGGCTAGCGCGGCGAGCAATGCCAAGCCGATTAGATTAGAGGAACGGAGGCGTAAAGTTAGGGAGAACATAAAAGGCATCGTTGGGGGTTCAGTGTTGATTGTTCGATAGTGAAGTTGTTCCGGGCACAAACGCGCCGGCCGATCTGGCTATCTTAGAATATGCAAAGAAACAGCTTTGCTCGCGCATTGTCGGATGCCGCCAAAGCTACGCAAGGCCTAGTACATAATCTCCTGTGAGCTATTCTATCTGCCGCGTTGATTACACATGATCGCCTGACGATAAGAACCAGGCCCTGGGTAACCGCGCTTGCCAAATCGACCGGATCGGGTGACGAGATCTTGGGGACCCTCTGCGACGTTGCGCAGCTATTGAAACCCAACAGCGGAGCCAAAATTTGCTGGTTTGGGCGAGCCCGACACGCGGCTACGCGACCGAGGTCCTGTCGAAGGCGATCCCCCGAAGCCAAAAGCTGGCAGCAAGATATTGGTGCCAGCGACTTCCCAGCGACTTCCC
>DNPC01000099.1 GCA_003501565.1 Planctomycetaceae bacterium
GATCAGTCAGTCCAGAATTCTGGACACGCAAAGCCATTGCCAGCTATCCGCCCTATGTTGAAAGTGTGTGAAGAGTCGTCGCCAGAAGGAGAGTCGTCTCGCGTTGCTTTGACGCTTCCCCCTCTGACATCGACCCTGCGGGGCAACAGTCCAGAACTCTGGACTGGGTAACTGCGGCATAGCTTTCACGCAGGAACGGAAGTGTCCAGAATTATGGACAGTATCGGCGGGGCGATCGGAAGATAAGGCGAGGCCCTAAGAGCCAACAAACTTCTCAATGCTGATCTTGTCGATTACCGGTTCATCGTCGCCTCGATCGCAGTCGCGATCATCGGATTGAACAATCGAGCGAATGCGGCCGGCAACCAGCAGCCCTCGCAATTCGCGTAGGTTGCGTCCTTCGATCGTAATCAACGTCGGCATCAAACCCATGAAGCCGATTTGTAGATAGCCCGCATCACGCATATCGACAAAGTCGATGCTGCTATACGGTTGGCTCAGGATGCGTCCACTTTTCAGCTGAAGATCCAGCATCATGGGAGGAGGGGAGGTAGGATGAATTCTCACCCAAGGTGATCGATCATCGACTGGCTCTACGGCCTTCGGCTTGGGCAGGCTTTCCAGGAAGCTGGGCTGCCGGTGGTCTTCAAATGCTCGTGCTGCTTCGCCCATCAGGTTCGACTCCGCGTTGGTGGTGAGATGCTGCGTCCCACCGCACTACCAAACTCTTTGGCAGTCGACGCAGCCGAGCTTTGAACCTGCGAAACGCGTTCCGAACAATGCGATTTTACCCAAGCGTTGAAGCGATCTTTGTATTCTGCAAAGCGTGATTGCCATCGCCGGTGTGTTTCAAGCGTCTTATCGCTAGCGGGAGTTTCCGGCTTTGCTACAAGCTCTGTCGCGGAAAGTTGTTCACCGCTACGCTGTATCGCATTGCGTACACGTTGTTTGTTATCGACGTAGATGGCGACATCTTCACTACCGCGTGACACTGTCACGTAGAACTGCTTGGCATTGATCGCAGGCAAGCTTTCCGCTCCCATCGCAGCGATCGCCAGCTTACGGTCCTTGCCCTGACTGGCGTGACTAGTCACGACGTAACCCAAGTCCAAGTGTCCGTAATTACGGTCCACCTTAATGCCGCTCTTTAGCATCAAGTTGCCTCGAGCGTCGATCCCCCTGATTTCGTCCAGTCGTCCATTGCTGATCCGCTTCTCGCCGTCCATGCCGGTTCCGCCAAGGGTAAACCGGATCTTGTCACCTTTCGATAGTCCGAGCTCTGTCTGGCTATAGACTTCGAAGCGGTCGGCGTGTCGCAGGGGCAGGGACTTCGTCCGCTTGCCATCCTGCGATCGCAGCATGACCTTGTCCTTGGCTACGCCTTGGACGTCGTAACGTTCTCCTCGTGTGATGCCTCCTGGCACATTCTGGTGAAATTGCACAACCAGGCCCTCGCGACCATCGTAGATGGCCGCATCGCCTTTTTCGGCTTCGCTCAAGTTCAATGATCGCAGTTGCTTGTAGGTTTGCTCGAGCTCGCTCAAAGAGCCTCGCTCCCGCAGCCCGCTGCGGATTTGCTGTGTGGCTTGGTGGGCTTCGGCATGCGTTGGAGCCACCACGAGAGGGGCTTTGCCCTTTTGATCTGCTTTGAGATATTGCTTCGCCAACAGTTCGTGACGCTCTTCCGAATTCACTTCTTTGATCTTGCCAAGCTTGTCCAAGAGATCAAAGCCAGCCACTAGCCCCGTCTTGCCGCTTCGCTGATCGACCACCTCGTGACCTCGGCTGATCAGCTCGACGGCTTCACGATAGCGGCCTTTCTGCCGCTGAATCGCATCGACGCGAGCGATGTTGAGCCCGGCTTCCTTTTCCAGTAGCCGCATGGCTTCACCCCGTCGTGGTGAAGCATGCTGGCGTGTGTCACCGGAGAGCACTACGCGGGCATTCTGGTCTTTGGCGATTTTGAAGATGCCCCGCATCGATCGCGTGTCCAACAAACCGGCCTCGTCAATCCACAACACACCTCCGCTGACCTCTTTTTGAAACTCGGTGTTCCGGAGCAGGTACTCCACCGTTTGAGCATTCTCAAAGCCCTTATCTTGCAGGACTTCCCGTGCACCGGTGCTGGGTGCAAAGGTGAACATGTATTTCCCATTGCCCCGGATCGCGTCAGCCGCTTCTTCCATCAGGGATGACTTTCCCGTACCGGCCCCACCAGTGATCGCAGTAACCCGGTCCCGTGAATGCAGTACATGGCTCACCGCTGCCTTTTGTTGATCGTTCAGCCACTCGCGGTGGAACTCGTGCGGCTTTCTGGCGATGGCTTTTCGCGTTCCGCGGCCATCGCGTGCGAAAGCAATCATGTCTTTTTCAGCTTGCAGCACTTCCCGCGTCGTAACGAATTGTCGCTGCGCTCCTTCGACGTCGCGAGTACGGCGGATGGTATTCAGTTGGTCGAGAGCTTTCTCGACTGTCTCCGGCGTAAGCGTCACGCCCTTTTCAAGGGCTGTGCCGATCACTTGATGTCGCTCAACAGTCGACTGTCGGAACAGATGGTGCTCCAGAGCGTACTCGACAGCTCGCTTGGCCTGATCCGTTTCGGAGCGGCCTTCGCCTTGCCGTCCACGTTTGAGCAAGTTGGCAAAGGCCTTGCGTTCCCTTTCAGTTAATCGCGACTGCCACTCCTGCCGCAGACGGTCGATGGAAGTGCCTTTGTCTTTCGCTTCGCGGGTCTTCTTGCCCAGGGATCCTTTCTTGGCAGCGTCGTGGATGCCGTGCTCCCTCGCGTAGTCCTCGACTTGCTCGGTTCGACGGCTGAACTTCTCGATGGTACTTCGGTCTATGCCTATGATTTCCCAGCCATCTTTCAATCGACCGCTCTGAGCGAAACGGACCGGCGTCACGTCGTAGCCGAGCTCGTTTTTCAGCCGTCTAGCCAGACGGGCTTCGAACTTCGCCTGTAGGCTCGGACGTTGACGGACGATTTCTTCCATTTCGCCTGCGAAGTGTTTTCCATGTTCCTCAGTCCAGTTGATGACGAAGGCATGTACATGCAGATGCGGGTCGGGGCGTCCGTCTACAGGACGCGACGTTTTGTGGCAGAAGTCCGCGTAGATGAGCTTGCCGGTTTGAGTGCGTTGCCGCGTATTCGCATGCGTTCCGCTGCGAACGCGTCGCTGCATCAGCGGCTCAACATCTCGCCGCATACACTCGCGAACCGTCTCGCGTAACGCATCGACAATCCGCTCGTCTTCGTTGATGGCCCAGGCCAATGAAACACTTTTGGGAACGGAGAAAGTCAGATCAGTCCCGGGCCTGCGATCCTCGCGGCTGCGTTGTGTGAGCTTTTCGCCTGTGACAGGATGCTTGCCTTGGAGGAGGGCGTTGAACTGCTCTTTGGTAACGTCCGTTCCACGACCAAGGCCAAGGATGTCCGCTCCGCGTCCATGCCATTGCCCGTTGATCTCTTGGCCCATGTAGTAGTCACCCTGGGTCAGGACTTCTTCAAAATACTTCAGCGTCGCATCGACGTTTTTTCCTTGAGTGGCAATGAGCATGTAGAAAGCGTAGGGATGTCAGATTGGGGAGGCAAAGCGACTCAGCTACGCGGACGTGTACGGACTAGAAGCGTGACACAACGAAATCCAGTGAATCGGATTCGGCATAACCTAACAACTTGGACTTACAGCGATCGAAAACCCATCCACAGGTTTATCGCGATGCAAAGAAACGCAACAGATTCATCCAAGGTCCATCAGACACTCTGTGAACCCAGGTGCATTACTGCGTCACAAGAAGCAGCAAAAGAGGGTCATTTTTGGGATAGGCTTGTCTCCTAAGCAGTGCTTAGGTGGCTCAAAGCTCCTAGAACACGAAGAAGCAGCCCATAAGAAACTTGGAGCCGAAGGGCGTCGCCATGAAACTGATCAAAAGAACTGCACAAAGTACCGAAAGAACCACAGTACTTTTGTATTCACAGAAAAAAATTGAGATAATCAGTAATGTGACGAGGCTGAAAATATGGTTCACAAGGTCTAACAGAAACACAACTTGGAAATCCGTTGATTCAGAAAGCCAAACGTCACCCTCATGCGAAAGAACAATCAACGGTCGCGACTGCACCATGGTAAAGGCAGTCCACACCATAGTGCGAGATGTAAGAAGAAGAATTGAGATGAACAAACCGACTCTGTTTCCGTCTCTGATCCAAAGCGATATTATGACGCTCCCAGCTGCCACACGTCCTTGATGCCATGAATACGCGTCGTCGACCAGAAACGAGAAAATAAGCAGAAAGGCACTTGAGATAAGAAAATATCTCCCCAATCGTTCGCATGCTATTCCTAGTTTTCTGCCACGTGCAACTAACATTGTGGTTCGCTAACACGTTTCGGAAGCTATCACAAGTAAATTCAGTCTTGACATATGGGATCGAGAATTCGGTTTAGACCGCGCCGTGATAGTTCCTTAAGCAGCGATGATCGAACGTGTTGGGGAAGCGAGTCGAGTTTTGTAGGCTCGCCAACGCTTGTGTAGGTAATCAATCGTTGAATAAACAGCCCCTTGAGAGGTACCCCTTGCTGGATCGAATGGCCAAGTCCACCAATCGCGCCTATCGTGTCTTCGGGTTCCCCAAATGCGTGCTGGCGAAGGACACTTGCAGTAGCAACCAATGCCGAAATATTGAACGATTGTCCCCATCCATCGAGCTGATTTGCATGATATAAAGAGATTATCCCGGCGTTGATGTCCACACCGCCTCCAACTCCAAGGCCTGGTCCAGCGCCGAAATAGTTAACTGGCCGGATTTCTCCCGAATCGAGACTAACCAACACGCCGCTGCCCTGGCCAACGCCAGCTACCGCAAACTGCGCAGTGACACCAATGTCTACGTAGAGGTATTGAGAATGCAATACTTTCGGCATATAGCTCCGCGTCATACCGCTGGGGTCGCGATAAGAAATCGGAGAATTTCCTACGTAGGTGGATAGATTGGTAGAACCTGACGCGAAGCCGATTCGGTCTTCTGAAATGAATCTCCCGATTTCAGAATCGTAGTACCGTGATCTGTAGAAATGCAAGCCTGTTTCGGAGTCAAACTCTCGCCCAGTAAAGGCGAAGCCTGATCTGGCTGCCACTGAATTGCCGAACGAGTCAAAGTCATTAAACTCAACTGATTCGGAACGCGGGTCGTAAAGAGCCGATATTGATCCCAGGCCGTCAGATACAGTCCACTGAGTTGTGGTTCCAGAGTCAATTGCAAGGATCTGGTCCACATCCGGCCCCATGAGGTACCGCTGCAACTGCAAAGCCGCAACTGCTTCGCTCTGTTCTATCTGAAGAGAAGCATTGTTACCGTCATAGAGATACCATGTAGTGGTTTCGCTTGAGGAGGTGTCTTTCCCCTTGGATGCCTTTGCAATTCGCCTATCGAATGGATCGTACGAGAAACTTACGATTTCGCCTCCATTGCTGTCGACAACTCCAGTGAGACGATTTCGGTGGTCCCAGCTAAACTCGCGCGTATTCCCAACGGAATCGACGCGACGCAAAAGGTTGCCTTCCAAATCGTAATGGTAGCTGTGCTTACCATCATGAATTAGCCGATTGTTCTTGCCTGTTAGGTAGTCGTCTCCATGAAGGTGACTGTAGATTCGATTTCCATTTTCATCATAAGCATATCTCTCATCCCTCCTCGGATCATCATCACTTCGTTCAGCATGAATCAGCTGATCACGGCTGTCGTAGCGGAAATTGGTCACGCCATTTCGGTCGCCTATTTGATCCACCAGTCCAGACGAGTCGTAAGAATAATCGAAGGAAGCGATAGTCTGGTCGAAGGCATCAATATGTTCGAGATTCAAGAGTCGATTCGTATCATCGTACGCGTAATTCGTTTTCCCGACGAGCGAAACGTAAGCGAGATCTGAGAATCTACGAATTTCATCGAACTGACCGACCTGATTGTAAATGAACTCAACCGCCTTTTCAGAAACCTCATTGCCAGATTGTTCAATTGAGACCATCCGGTTAAGGGAGTCATAATCATAGCTATTAACTCCGCCACGCACGCCATCGATCTGATCAGTGACTGCACGCACATTGTTAGCGTCGTCATACGCGTAGTCGAGGATGACGGTCGGTGCGCTCGCTGTCCCCGCATTGGAGACTGTTGCGACTCTGTCTCTCGTGTCGTACGTGTAGGTCAGCTCGCTGTATTGGTCTTTGACATTTAACAGATTGGAGTTCTTGTCGTATTGATAGCTGATTGTATTGGCGACAGTTGTTGAGTCAGGCTCGAGCCACTCTTCGGAAACAAGTCGATCTATGCCGTCATAGGCGAAGACTGTGATTCGACCGTTTCGATCACGCTTACTGATCAGGTTATTCACTAAATCGTAATCGTAGAACGTTGAATTCCCGAGTGGATCAACTTCTCGGGCAAGCCGATCGCGC
>DNPC01000714.1 GCA_003501565.1 Planctomycetaceae bacterium
GGCGCGGGTGCGGGCGGACGTGGAGGCCGTTAGATGATTGATTTCCCGTACCTCAGCAAAGTCATGAAGTTGCCAGTGGTTCTGGCCGGGGAGTTCAACGCGATGCCTGCCTGGTTGGCGCCCTTCTGGAGCGATAGGAGTTAGGCAATGCTACACAATACCATGCCGAACAATCCAACACGTCGCAGTGGCTTTACGCTGCTCGAATTGATCCTTTCGCTGTCGTTGATCGTGGTCGTTGCGGGACTTGTCAGTCAGCTTTTGCAGCTCTACGCCCAAGATTTTGCAACGCGTGGCGATGAAATCCGAAGACAGCAACTCGCCCGCTCTCTGTTGCGTATGATCGCTCAGGATGTTCGCAGCGTAGTTGTCGAACAAGAATACGACACGAGCGTACTAGAGACACTACTTGGATCCTCGTCCTCCGGCGGAGGCTCGATACCAGCAGACGCGGGAGACTCCGTTGGCTTTGGCTCCGGTCTGGCTTCCGACAGTGGTTCAGGTCTTGGCAGTGGTTCAGGCAGTAGTGGTGCAGGCGGTAGTGCTGCCGGCGGCAGTGGTATAGCCGGCGGTGGTACCGGCTCTGGATTGGCCGACGGCACTAGCTCTACCGATTCGCCGACAGATCTGGTTACCAGCCGACCACTGGGAATCTATGGCGATCAATTTTCACTGATGGTCGATGTGAGCCAAGTGCCCCGATTCGATGAATATCAAGGCGAACAAAACAACATAATGACCGGCGCACTGGCAGACATTCCTGGCGATATCAAGAGCGTGACTTACTACGTACAGTCCGCCACGATGATGGGAGTGGCTGATTCCATGGCCTCGCTAACGCGGAAAGACCAAACTGAGGTTGGCAGCCAGGGACTTATCCGCCGCGCGATTGACCGCCGTTTGGCAGACTATGCCGAAGAATCTGGAAACCTTCAAGCTCTTGACCAAACGGGCGACGTCGTTGCGCCGGAAGTAGTTTCGCTGGAATTTTCTTACTTTGACGGCGCCGAATGGATGTTCGAATGGGATGGCGAACAACAGGGGTTGCCGTGGCTGGTTCAAATCATGCTCGCGATCCAGTCGGCTGAAAAAGCTAAAGAGTTTCCGATGCAACCGGGAGTTTCGGCAAGCCAGATGAGCTTGCTAGATCGTCAGGCATACGGCATCGAAATGTACGAGTTGATCGTCGCAATTCCGGGTGCCCAGCTACAAACCTCCGGGGCTGCATCCGCCGATGCAGCGGCTGGAATGGATTCGGTGGGACTCTAGTACCATGCGCAAGACACAAAAAAGACGTCGCGGGTTTGTATTAATCTTGGTGTTGGTGGTAGTCGCGATTGCCACACTCGCATGCTTTACGTTCATGCGTTCGATGTTGAATGCCAAAGACGATAGTCAAATTTCGATTCGCCGTTTTCAGGCTCGGATGTGTGCTGAATCCGGGCTACAGGCTGTGCGTTTGTTCGTTGCCCAACCGCGTCAGGTCCGCTTGGACATGGGCGGGGATTGGGAGAACGATATGTTTTATGCGCGAAACGTCATCCCCAATGCTGCGGCTTCCCAGCGAGGAAATTTCACGCTTATTGCTCCATCTCTAGGATCTAGCGGTGGGTACGAAGGCATTCGGTTCGGCCTGCAGAACGAATCCGCCAAATTAAATTTGAACACTCTTGCGCAACTGGACGCGATGGCCTCCTCCGGCGACTTGGGAGCAGCAGCCGGTGGTGGTGATGATGCTTCCGGCGATGCGTTGTCGTCGCTGGCCAGTTCAATGACTAGCAGCGTCAGTTCCGACCTGTCCAGCCAGATGCTTATGGCACTGCCTGGTATGACCATCGAGGTGGCGGATGCCATTCTCGACTTCATCGATGCCGACGACGAAATGCGGGAGTACGGTGCGGAATTCGATGACTACTACGGCACGCTGCAGACCCCCTACCGTCCCCCCAATGGGCCGCTGACGAGTATTGAACAACTACTGTTAGTCCGAGGCGTGACTCCGCAGCTGCTCTTCGGTTTCGACCAAGATCGCAATGGCGTCTTGGATGACCAGGAAATGCAGCAGATGAACATGGTTGCGCCGATGGGGACAGGAGAATCCATCGAAGGTGTACCTCCGCCACTTGGCTGGGCTGCCTACATGACGCTGCATAGCATGGAAAAGAACGTCACGCGCAACGGAGAGGTGCGAATCAACATCAACAGCGATGATCTCGAGACGCTGTACGCGGATCTGACGTCGGTGCTTGGCGATGAAAACTTGGCCAGTTTTATGATTGCGTTTCGCCACTTTGGAAAGGCTGGCGGTGATGGATCCAGCCCGCTAGTGACATTGGCGTCGATGGCTGCTGAAGAGAGCGATCCTGGAGGAGCTCTTGGCAGTCAGATCGATGCCCTAGGTGCCTTGGCCGGTGGTGGCCAAAACGCTAACCAGCAAACGCAACCCTGGAGCAGTGATTTGCTCGCTGGGATCGACATGACCCAGTCCGGCAGTGTGAAATTTAATCAGGTGTTGGATGTGTTCGGGGCAACGGTGACGATCCAGCAAGGGAACAACCAGATTGTTTATGAATCACCATTGATGGGGACGCCGGGCGAACTGGCACTGTTGACACCGTTACTGATGGATAACTTGACAACCGTGGATGCGGACGCGATCCCCGGACGTGTCAACATTATGCAGTGCCCTGCCGAAGTAATGCGAGGAATCCCTGGACTTGCGGATGAGATCGTTGATCAGATTTTGCAGGCCCGCGAAGACGGCTCAGAAAGTGAAACGCGGTTTTATGAAACGTGGTTAGCGGTTGAAGGCTATCTGACCATCGATCAAATGCGAGCTATTTTGCCCCTGGTTACTTGCGGCGGCGATGTCTACAAGGCCCAGATTGTCGGATATTTGGAAGGCAATGCGGCCGGATCGTCACGTATTGAAGCCATTGTTAGCGGGGCAGGAGAGGTTCCGATGATTCAGTTTTATCGGCGCCTGACGCATCTGGGACGCGGAGCGGACATTGCGACGCTTGGTCAGAGATTTGACGCGACGTTCGCAGGTGCTGGAATGTAGCCGCGGATGGAATGTGTCGAGTATTGGGCTGTGGGCCGCTGTGCGGTGGCGTGCGGTCCTTCGAAATCCCCCCAGCCGATTATTTTCGGCCGCGAAACGAACGAACTAGAATAGAGCAAGCGTAGCCCCAGAGGGGCGATTACGCCCAGCCGTTGGGCCATGTCCAACGGATTGTTGCGTGCAACTGTAAAGTGGTTGCAGATCCGCCAGCTATAGAATCAATACCCCGCAGCCAGCAGCACGAGACAGCTTCACAAGGAAAACACACCGTGTCCAAACAGATCGTTATTGATTGGCAACGCAACGGGATAGTCGCAGCGGTCTGCAATCAGCGTGGCCACAAAGTCACGCTCGACAAGTTGAGCTGCCAGCCGGTCGGCGAAAATACCGCCAATCCGACACTCAAGCAAGCGATTGCTGCCGCGGCAGAAGAATTGGGCGTATCCAAGACTCCCGTTATCGTCATCGTTGCCCGCGAGCTGGTCGAAGTACGGACTATCTCGATTCCGAGAATGGATGAAGCGGAATTGCCAGACGTAATTCGGTTTCAGGCACAGCGGCAACTTGCCAACATGGGCGACAATTGGCCGCTCGATTTTGTTTTGCTGCCAGATGCACCTGGGCAAGACATGCAGACCGCTTTGGTAGGTGTAATTCAGCCTACTGATCTTACGCTCGTAACCGGTGCCTGCGAGGCAGCTGGCTTGACCGTTGCGCACGTTGGCCTGCGTCCGCTGGAGGTTGCTCGGTTTGCCACCCAATCCGGTCAATTGGCAAGTAAAGGCAACTCGCTGTTGATCAGTATCGCAGGCTCCAACGCTGATCTGATGCTGCTCAAGGATGGGCGGGTGGTTCAGGTTCGAAGCACAAAGGTACCCTCCGAGCCGTCGCAGCTCGCCAGTTCGATCCAAGGTGAAATCCGTCGCAGCTTGATGGCAGCATCCGCGCACGTGGGAGAAGCACCTATTGGGTCCGTCATGCTGTTGGCAGATCGGCAAGTTGCATCGCAGTTAGAAGGTCCGCTTGCTCAGGCGGCTGGTGCACCGATTACGACTTTCGACCCAGGCGAACTGATTGCTCCCGCGACGTCCGCAGAGCTGGATGATGAAATCGGCCCGCGTCTGGCCGCACTTGGAGGTGCCGCTAGCCTCGGCTCGGCTGCCAAAGCTGCTACCGTCGACTTCCTAAACCCCAAAAAA
>DNPC01000516.1 GCA_003501565.1 Planctomycetaceae bacterium
CGCTGATCATGAAAGAGAGGCCCGAGCCGCGACCGGCCTACATTCTGACTCGGGGTGCCTATGACCAACCAGGCGAACAAGTACAGCGAGGCACTCCGGCCTTTCTGCCGCCGCTTAACAGTCGGGCAGGTACACCTGATCGGCTGGATCTAGCTCGTTGGTTGATCGCACCGGAGCATCCGCTAATGGCACGGGTGACTGTCAATCGCCTGTGGCAACAGATCTTTGGGGTTGGTTTGGTACGGACCAGCGAGGACTTTGGGGCACAAGGCGAAGTTCCTTCTCATCCAGAGTTGTTGGACTATTTAGCAACCGAATTCGTCGCCAGTGGCTGGGACGTCAAAGAGATGATGCGCCGTATCGTTCTAAGTCGGACCTATCGTCAATCCTCGGTTGCCGCCGCGGAGGCTTACGAGCGTGACCCATCCAATCGCCTGCTCGCTAGGGGCTCACGTTACCGCCTGGATGCTGAGGTTATTCGTGACCAATGTCTATTCACATCTGGCTTGCTGAATGAGACGATGTACGGCCGGAGCGTGAAACCACCTCAGCCCCCAAATTTGTGGAAGAATGTTTCGATGGTGTCGAGCAGCACCTACGAGTTCAAGGCGGATACTGGTGAGGATATCTATCGTCGCAGTCTGTACACGTTTTGGAAACGCGCCTTACCGCCACCGCAGATGACGATATTTGACGCGCCCACTCGGGAAGCTTGTATCTCACGGCGCGAGCGAACCAACACGCCGCTACAAGCCCTGGTTTTAATGAATGAGCAGCTGAACTTCGAGGCGGCTGTTCACCTAGCCACTCTGCTACTGGCAGATCAAGCCCACGATGCCGAGTCGGCAATTGACATAGCGATGCAGCGTATCACGGGCCGGCCGCAAACGCCTGCCGAAGGTAAAGTGCTTTCTGGAGCATATCGCCGTCTGTTGGCCCACTATCGCGAGTCCCCCGAGGCGGCGACTCAAGTCCTAGCGGCACATCCACCCGCGACGGAAGTCGTGCCGGAAGAACGCAGGCCGGTGGTCGCGGCATTGTCGCTTGTCATCAACGGCATCTACAACTTGGATATTACCAAGACACGCCAATAGCCTAATACTGACTTTGCCTAACACTGACCTTCCCTCGCTCGGATCGAGAGTACGGTCCCGGCGAGTTGAACCGGGAAGGGCTCGGCGCCGTTCGCTACTATGACCACGAACGACCATCATCTCGATAACACACAGATCCATTGCATTGCAAAGTGATTGACTTGCCATGAATTCTTTTGAACAACTTGCCACGATTCAGCGTCGAAGAGCGTTCTTGAACTCGACTGGGGTGGGCCTTGGAGGTGCCGTCCTTGGGAATCTGTTGGGTCAGCGCGGCGCGCGAGCGGCAGACTCACAACCCGTAGATTCCCAACGCGTCGCGGGGACCGGTCTGGACGGAGTGCCACATTTTCCGCCGAAGGCGAAGCATGTGATCTTCCTGTTCATGGCGGGGGCACCATCGCAACTGGATCTGTTCGATTACAAACCGGACTTGGAGAAGAAGTTCAAGGAGCCACTGCCGGCTGAAGTACGCATGGGGCAGCGCGTTACAGCGATGACTAAAGGCCGCACTCACCTCGTTCAGCCAACGGTTTTCAAGTTCGCACAACAGGGTGAAAGCGGGCTGTGGATGAGTGAGTTGCTTCCGCATCTGTCTACCGTAGCCGATCGGTTGTGTCTAATTAAGTCGATGCATACCGACGCCATTAATCACGACCCCGGCAAGACGCTAATTTCGACGGGGACAGAAATTCCAGGGAAAGCGAGCCTGGGCGCGTGGCTAAGTTATGGTCTGGGATCGATGAATCGCGATCTGCCAGATTTCATGGTGTTGAACTCAGCATTTTGGTCCGGGGACAAACGCAATGTCCAAGCGCTTTATAGTCGCCTGTGGGGTACCGGATTCTTGCCGTCAAAACACCAAGGCGTGCTCCTGCAAGCATCAGGCGACCCGGTGTTGTTTCTTTCCAATCCGCCGGGAGTAGACCGACGCAGCCGCGAGTTAATGTTGGACATGGCCACGGAGCTCAATCGTACGCACCTCAATCAGATCGGTGATCCTGAGATCCAAACGACGATTGCGCAACAGGAAATGGCGTTCCGCATGCAAGCCTCAGTCCCCGAGTTGACCGATTTGAGTAGTGAAACGCAGGCTACCCTCGAAGACTATGGCCCAGAAGTTGAAAAGAGTGGATCGTTTGCTCGCAATTGTTTGCTGGCGCGACGAATGGTGGAACGCGGTGTTAGATTTGTGCAGCTATATCACCGCGGCTGGGATCATCATGCGGACCTTGTACCCAAAATGCGTGCGCAGTGTTACGACGTGGATCAGCCTTGTGCGGCTCTTTTGAAAGACTTGGCACAGCGTGGACTGTTAGATGAAACTCTGGTTGTCTTCAGTGGTGAATTTGGGCGCACCGTCTACTGCCAAGGTAATCAAACGAGAGAGAAATACGGTCGCGATCATCACCCACGATGCTTCACTGCCTGGATGGCCGGCGGCGGAATTAAGGGCGGTATCGCGCACGGGCAAACCGACGAGTACAGCTACAACATCGTAGATTCGTTTGGTGCCCCGACGACGCGATTCGAAGACGATGCAGTACACGTGCGAGATCTTAACGCCACAATTCTGCACCAGCTGGGAATCGATCACAATCGACTGATTTTCCCCTTCCAAGGACTCGACCAAAAGCTAACTGGTGTCGAAGAAGCACATGTGGTGAACAAAATCCTGGCTTGAGCTCACGCAACGGCAATCGATCCTGCAAAACGCACACTTGGCGGTGGATTTTCCCACACCGCGTGACCAGATTGACCGAATCCGGGAAGATATCCCGGCAAACATCACAGGAAAGCCGCAAAAATGCAGCTCTAGGTTGATTGGTCTAGCATCGAAGTGCCGATTCATAATAACGTAATGGAACTCAGCGACATCTTGAGATGCGTCTACGGATTTTCTTGGGTAGACGTCGGTCGCAGCTTGATTCGTAAGTTGCTGAGTGTGACAAGCTGAACTGTGCTAACGCTCTAGTTTCAGAGCCAGCACGGTGCCGTAGAAGGCCCCACAAGACTTTTCTCCTGTCATAGCGGTGCAACAGGATGCATCGTGACATGAAGTGCGTTTTGTGCTGCGCCTCCCAATTAGAATCCTTCCCGTTGGTGAGAGAGCATCAAATTGCGTCAATACGATTTAGCCGTGCATTGGCCGGTGTCGCGAGACCCTGCCAAAGTGTTTATGAAGCCGCACTACCACCGCTTGCGTCGGTAGAGCTTTAACAAACGACCACAGCCGCTAAAGCGTCGGATGACAGTCTGTTGCAATTGGAATGCCAGCGGGCTACCAGTCTAGCAATGGAAGGCTATTGGTCATGGACGTGTTCTCAACTCAACTCGCTGGCAGCATTCTTCTACCATTTCTGGTTGCTTCATCAGGTGGCACACTTGGTGAATACCAGAAGACGCTTGAACGCGTCGATCTGATCGAACTCAACCACCACTATGACGACCTTGGACGGCACAACTACGACCAAGTGATCTTCTATGAGTGGTCCCCGGAGTACAGTCGCTACCATGTGATTGCCTGGAGTTTGGTTGACGAAAAAAAGACGCGAATTCCACGTCGTGTGCCCGGCACAAGGCAGTGGTACGTACGGTGGACCGAACGCGGTAGCAGTGTGCCTCGTGAAGTACGATCACACTTATTTCGGGAAACCTGGAGTCAAATCGATCCAGAAAGCGCCAACAAAGAGCTGTTGGCGGAAAAGTACCGTTTGAGCCTCAGTCGTCCAGGACGGTGAGATCTTTAGGTGAGGTGTTGGCGGGCAGGGTGTTACCGTGTGGGCAGTGGGCGTTTAGGCGGATGGGTTCTGCCACTGCGAACAAAGATTACAATTGACGAACTGTGGTGATTGGAATTGCTTGATTCGAAGGCCGCCACTGTCGTCTGATCGAATACTTTGTCCGGTGCAATGCGCAGCCAAGATCCAACGCCATCCGATTCCCTTGGCAGCCTGTTCGACGTCGACGCGGTCGAGGCGGTTCGCCGAGACCTGAGAGTTGATCCTAGACTGGTACAACTGCTGAAGAATCTAGTCTGCAAGCAATTTGGCACCGCCGGTGGGGATGGTTCGCCCCCGAGGCAAATCCGTGCTAACTCCGAAGCATCCAGCGCTTACCAAGAATTGTCCCGGCGACTACGAACTGGCACACTTACGCTGGACAAGCGCGAGGATTCGCAGATCGACGGTGCTACAAAGTTGCTCTTTCGCAACTCTGACTCGCTTCTCCTCGAGAGCGTTGTCCTGCGATTTCGCTCCGGACGCTCAAGCGTATGTGTATCAAGCCAAGTAGGATGTGCGGCCGGTTGTACGTTCTGCGCTACCGGAAAGATGGGCGTTGCACGCAGTCTATCCACCGATGAGATCTTAGATCAAATCGTTCAGGCGGGACGCATCCTGGCGGCTGAAGGACGCTCGCTGCGCAACGTTGTCTTCATGGGAATGGGGGAACCTCTGCATAACGAAGAAGCGGTATGCCAAGCGATTGCGCGTCTGACTGCTCGCGACTACTTTGATCTACCGCCCAGTCGTGTTCTGGTATCAAGCGTCGGTGTGCCGGCCGGAATGATTCGCTTGGCCGAACGATTCCCACGTGTTCACCAAGCTCTAAGCTTGCACAGTGTCGACGCGGATACACGTCAGCGGCTCATTCCGCTTGCCAGGCACACTAGCTTGGACGAGTTGCGGCAAACTGTTGGCCGACTGAACGAGTTGCAAACCTGCCCTGTGATGCTCGAGTACCTCTTGCTTGATGGCATAAACGACCGCCCGAGCGATTCAGCCGCTCTCACCGCTTGGGCTCAGGGACTGCATACCCATATCAACCTAATTCCCTTCAATGATGTTGATGCCGCATCGGATTTACGTGCCAGCTCTAGACAGCACGAATTTAGTGAAGCACTGAAGTCCGAAGGCTTCAAAGTCACAACACGCAACTCTCTGGGCCGCGACATTTCCGCCGCGTGTGGTCAACTCGTCCAACAAGAGAACCGGAGAATCGTTCGCTTATCGCAGCGTTCAAAATCTGTTAACTGAACCCTCGATTGGTGTTTCGGTTCGGTAGGGCAGCAAAAGACCTAATGTCAATCGCGATTTCAATGACGTACAATGTGTTGGATGCCCAGTGGGTGCATCCACCTAACGATCTCGCAAACAATTTGGATTCGGCTTGGTGCCAACCAATCACCAACAATCGGAGAGTCGTGTACCCAAACAAGGAGAAGCGAGCCGCGGCGCGCAGCAATTGTCGCTGGATGAAACGCAAAACTCTGGTCTAGATAACGCTGATCAGAAGAAGCTCGAGCAGTTGATTGACGGCCCCCAGCAGTTGGCGTTGCAGGCTCAGCTGCTTGCCAAACGGAGGGCAGTAGCCCTGTCGGTCGCGCTGGTTGCCGGTACCGCCTTTCTTGTGCTCCTCGCTGATGTCCTTTTCCAGTATGAGCGATGGTGGGCGCGCTGGCTTGGCCCGATCCTAGTCATCACCGCATTTGTGGTTGCCTGGGGCAGGCTGATTTTGCCAGCCTGGCGAAAACGCCTCACTGCACGCGAGATTGTGACCTGGGCGCAACGTAATGGGGCGTCCAGCGACGCGGGCTTGCTTGAAGCTTTCGAACTTGCCTGCCACGATAGGCGCTCAGGGCAATCCGCAGGCAACGGGGATGGGCGATATGGAAGTCAAGGATTTCGGTCCGCGGCGCTTCGAAATTGGTTGAGCACTCACGAAATTCCCACTTGGCCAGACTATTTGGACCGCGTCGGTTGGTGGCGGAGTGTCCTAGTACTTTCCGTTGTGCTCCTTGGCCTGACAGCTTTCTTCATGTCCGGTGCTAAGAGCGCTCTGTTTGCGGCGCAGCGTTTGGTTCTCCCTAGTTCTTCGCTTTCTTGGCCCCAACAAGATGAATTGCGAATCCTGGACCCACCAAAAACCGTTGCAGTTGACACACAAGTGCGTCTGAACGTTTTTGACGCTCGTCCGCCGATGCCGGAAAACCTACGAGTCTGGGTGCGCCCGGTTGGCCAGCGCGCCCGCCCTGTGGAAACGACGACTCTTGGAGAATTAGCAGTAGCGCAGCTAGGCAAGCTACGCGCCGAAGTTGAGGTCCGCGCTACCGGTGGCGACGACCAGAAAATGCCCTGGCAGACGATTCGGGTAGTCACGCCGCCCCAGATCGATGACTTCGTTTTTCGAATACAGCCGCCGTCTTATTCCGGTTTGCCCGATAAAGAAGTGATCGCGAAACAGATTAGTGTTCTTGCCGGTAGCAAGGTGCTGTTGAGTGGTTCTTTCGCGAGCCGTCTGAAGGAACTGTCCACTACGTTCGGCTCCACGGCATCCGGGAGTGGTTTAGATAAAACCGACAGCACTTTGAATCAGCCAGATAGCTGGCACGTCTTGCTAGAACCGGACTTGAAACGCTTCACGGTCGGCAGTCAGACTGGGCAGCCGATCCTAGTGTCGAGTGCCCTGCGTTGGCAATTCATAGTTGCAACGCAACAGGGGGAATCACTCAAACTACCAGCAGTCTGGAGTATATCCATGATTCGCGATCGGCCGCCGCAGGTCGACATGGCACAGCCAGATCTGGCTGCAGCGACAGCCGACGGTGCGATTGCGGTGGTCGGTAAAGTTACGGACGATTTGGGAATCGCACAAATAGAGATTGTGGCAAGCTACGGTGACCGTCAAATACGCGAGTCGGTCTCAATTGCAGATCCGCTACTGACAGATATCGCCGCTGATCTAGCCTTGCAGGATTTGCAAATAAAAGCACCGGCGGATGATTCTGCGGCGGACATTGCGGTTGAGATCTCGATCGAGGCTACTGACTCGCTCGGGCAGATGACCAAGAGCACACCGCTACCATTGCAAATAAAGTCGAAGCAAGGTTTTCTTCGAGCCATCGTTGGGGAGCAAGCCGAGCTATCGCGTGAAATGGCGACGATTCTAACGAGACAGCGTGATGCCATGCTGGATATGGATGGCGTCGCCGCAAATCTCCAACGTGATTCACAGGTCACAGAGCGGGCTGCAAACCAACTGTTGCAGTTGGCAAAGAAACAGCAGACTATCAGGGAAGAACTCTCAACGCAAGAAGGTCTCGCACGACGTGTCGCAGACTTGAACGGAAGTCTTGCACAAAACCAACTTGCCAACACACCCATTGCCCGAAGCCTCCGAGATTTGGGTAGCGAGTTAAATACTCTGGCAACACAGAATGCGACCGCGGCAGCGCGGAATCTCGACCGAGCAGCTACGGTCGCCCAAAGTTCGGCAGCAGGGCAGACGGGAGCATCGACCGCGCTTGAAACCTCGCTCACAGACGCTCTGCGAGATGTGCGTAAGATTGTCGACGGAATTCAAACCTTGCGTTCCGAACTTGCCGCCAGACAAGTAGCAAGTGATTTGGCCGATCGACTGCTGCGGACTGCTCGCGAGCAAGAGGTGCTCAAACGCGAAACGGGCCGTCTTGCTCTTGCAGCGTCGTCCGGTGAACTTTCTTCGTCGCGAATTGCAGATCTGGCTGATCGACAGGGGAGATTGAGTCGTGAGCTAGGCGGAGTGATCGAGCAGGCCTTAAAGACAAGAACTGGAAAGGTAACACCCCCAAACGCGGAGCAACTATCTGAGGCCGCCGAAGAGATCAAAGGCGCCAGCATCACCGACTTGATGCGGGCTGCGGAAGAACGGATTCGGCAGAGCGAGTACGCTCAGGCTGCTCAATTGCAGACGCAGCTGTCGATGGAACTACAAAATGCACTGGAGTCGTCGGGACTGCGCAACAAAGGTGTATCCACCGAAATCGAGCAGTCTGGTCGCGCCCTTACCGAAGCCCTTGAGCAAACTAAAGAGCTTGCTGCTCGGCAGGACAAACTCGCCAAAGCAGTCGAAGAGCTTTTTGCCTCAGGTCGTGGCGACCGCGATGGGCTGCAATCAGCCCAAATGGATTTGGTCAGCGACACGGACCGTTTTCGGAATGTCGTTTCGGGGACAGATCCCACGTTGTCAGAGGGGCTCGGGAAAGTCGTAGGACTTCAGCAGAAGGCCATCGAGAAGCTTGAGAATGAGCAGATGACTGCACCGCAAGACATGCGTGCGGCGGCGGACGAGTTATATCGGCTTTCGGGAGGAGTAGCCCAAAGGAAAGCACGGTTGGACGCTGAACAGAAGCGACAACAACAGTTCGATTTGGTGGAGATTGTCGCCGAAGCAGCGACGGTTCAAGAAAAACTAACTGCCACATCGGAAAGCTTCGTCGTCGACGAAACCAATCAAGCGTTGCTAGAACAGACGCGCAATGCGCGACTGCCCAAGCAAATTGAACGCGTACGGCAAGTAAGTGCGATGCTGGCCGACCGGCCTGCGTTTCTATGGGTAGCTAAGAAAGTTGAACAGCACGTCAAACTACAACAAGCGGCCCTTGCTCGAGAAAGATTTGCAGAAGCACTCGTGCTTTCTGGACGAGCACACAGGCGGCTCGTGATAATGTCAAAGACGCTTCAAGATTCAATCGATGATGGTAAGCAGGATGCGGACGATCGGGGAGATCGCGAGCAAGCTCAATTAGGACAACAGGACGATTCTCGGGAGGGCACATCGCAGCTTGCGGTATCGGACTTGCAACTATTGCGAGCGATTCAAGCCGCAATTCAAGAGGCTACACAACAAGCCGACCCAAGCGAATTGCAAGAACTTGCACTCGAGCAAAGGGAGCTCTTTGAACAGCTGCGTTCCCTAGTGGAACAGTAGGCGCTTGGTGCCAATTCGGTAGAGGTAATCCTGCTAGTTTGCGTCGAACTGCGTCTTGATATCATCGAGTTCTAGTCCGCATTGCTGGCAGTACTGGTCGAGGAATTGGAGCATCAGGGCTTCGCGGTCGGTTGCGATTTCGATGGCGAGCGGCGTGTGCAAGAGCCCGCGTAGTCGCAGCAGTTTTTCGAAGAAATGACTGAGCGTACAAGCCGTTCCATCCGCCGAATAGAACGGCCTACCACGCGACGCGCCGTACTCGATAGTCCTAATGATGCCGACGGCACCTATCGCGTCCAAGCGATCTGCATCCTGCACAATTTTTGCTTCATGAGATAACTGGTTCGCCGGAGTCTGGTGACGGAAAGAGATCTGATCCACAATCTCAACGACGGCCTTGATGACTTCGGCACTGACATTTAGTTCGCTTAGCCACTGCATTGCGAGGCGACCACTCAACTCCTGCCCATTGTTGAACTTGGCGTCGCCGACGTCGTGCAGCAACGAAGCCAGGCGGATGACGTAGAGGTTTCCGCCATGTTCCGCGGCTAACCGACATGCCATGTCTTCGACGCGTCTAATGTGATCCAGTCCATGACCAGCATCACCTGCGCCTGGGCTAACAGCCGAAGGTATGCTGGCTTCCACGTGTTGCCAGACCTTGGCGATCACGTTCGCGTCGACATGCGTTCTCGTTTGCATTTTTTGCAGTCCTTTGCAACTGAACGGGACCGTTGCCTACCGGAAGGCAAGCGCCGATTTGGCATGAGCCAGTTGGGCGTACCGTATGAGGCAATCTGGGTGGCCCGCTTAGCGCCCATTATCCCCAAAGCGGCCGCATCCAAGAAGTGGCCGGTGGCTCCAAGCACGGGATGCCACGCTCAGTTCTGGGGAACCAGGTCTGCGTCGGGAGCTCGAAAACTGGCTGCTTGTCCAAGCAGCTCGCGAACGAATTCAACTTTCGGATCCTTGGTTCCCCGGATGCGTTTGGCGGTCAGAAAATCTGCTAAGTAACGTTGGCGTTCGCCGGGTTTTTCGGGCACAACGAAGCGGTCACCTTTCTGCAGGATCGGCAAGTACTCTGGCATCGAGCCAAAGTTCCTCGTACCAGCGGCTTGACAGGGGAACCAATGGCCATTCCCGGCTGCGTCTTCCATATAGAATTCGGGATAGCAATGGTTGGGAATCCAAACGCATCGCGCTGGAATG
>DNPC01000158.1 GCA_003501565.1 Planctomycetaceae bacterium
GCCGGCAAAACTGATTTCAGGCTTGTTGTCGCCTTAGGGAAACATCTCCGGTTGGGCGGCCCACAAGCTCTTTACGTCAACGGAATAGACGATGGCAAAAAAGAAGGCGGCGAATAAATCAAAAGATCAGTCGGTGGCTTTCGAAGAAGCTATGGCGGAGCTGGAGACAATCGTTCGTCGGCTCGATAGCGGTGAAGGAACCCTGGACGAAGCACTCGAGGACTATTCGAAGGCTATTGAACTACTGAAGACGTGTCACCTACGTCTTGATGGTGCGCAAAAGAAGATAGAAATACTGACCGGCTTGGATGCCGACGGCACTCCAACTACCGTCCCGTTTGAAGCAGGTGCAGAGGCGCTTGATGAAAAACGTAGCAGCCGAGCACGACGTCGAAGTTCAGGACCAGCTGATTCGTCCGAAGTCGCCGACCAACCTGATGACGGTTTGTTTTAAACTCACAATGCGGACCCGATTCTGACGCGCAACCTTGACTCTACGAAGCCGAACACCTTGTGAATGCAGAAGAACTTCAGCCCCTTCGAGACGCTATCGAACAATCGCTTGAGCACTTTTCGGCTGGTGTGGCTGGCTGTCCAGAACGACTCAGCCAGGCGATTCAATACAGTACTCTGGCACCTGGGAAACGCCTCCGCCCGTTGCTGGCTCTTGTCGCTTGTCAGGCAGTATCGGGTGTTTGGCGTCCGGCCTTGCCCGCAGCTTGTGCCGTCGAGATGATCCACGTGTATTCGCTGATCCACGACGATTTGCCGGCCATGGACGACGATGACTTGCGGCGCGGTATGCCGACTTGTCACAAGCAGTTTGATGAGGCGACTGCGATTCTGGCCGGTGATAGTCTACAGATGCGGGCGATCGAATTGCTCGCGACAGAGTTGCCTCCGGATACCGCACTTGGGTGCTGCCGTCTGCTAAGCCGGGCGGCAGGTCGTGCCTTCCTAGTCGGTGGGCAGGCCGACGATCTGGCAGCTGAGGGGCGTTTTGGGCCACTCGATTTTCAGGACGAAGAGGGAGCTTTGGCTCATCTGAAGCACATACACCGTCGTAAGACGGGGGCCTTGATCGTGGCCAGCTTGCAATTGGGGGCGACGGTAGGCGGGGCGAGTGATGAACAGCTAGAACGCCTCGGTTTATATGGTGAGGCGATCGGGCTAGCGTTTCAGATTATCGATGACTGCCTCGACGTAGAGTCGACGGCCGAACAACTTGGCAAAATGACTCGTAAGGATAGTAAGCTGGGCAAGCTAACTTATCCTGGGCTGCTAGGCCTTGAGGCCTCTTATATCATGGCAGCGGAGTTGATCGACGAAGCAATCGCTGCAATCGAGAATCTGCACCAATCCACCGGCGACCATAGCGAAGTCTCGGTAAATAAGGTGGGAGTGGCAACTAGCCAACGTGCAAATTCGAACGCCACGGAACATAATAACTCTGAATATGATGCAATGCAGGATGCATTGGACACACTCCGCTCACTCGCGCGGTTTGTCATTAGTAGGAAAAAGTAACCATGACGAAGCTTCTTGAGCAACTTGATTCCGCCATTGATCTGCACAGCATGGAGGCTGGTCAACTGGATTCCTTGGCGGATGAGATTCGCGACGTACTGTGTGGGCTGCTCAGCATTCGAACCGCACATTTTGCGTCAAACCTTGGAGTGGTCGAGCTATGTTTGGCACTGCATAGCGTGTTCGATTTTCGCCGCGACCGATTGATATGGGATACGGGGCACCAGATCTATCCCCACAAGCTTGTCACCGGGCGATACAAAGACTTCGCATCCATTCGGACGCGCGGCGGTCTCATGGGTTATCCCAATCCCGAAGAGAGCGAGTACGATCTCTTCATGACCGGACACGCCGGATGTAGCGTTTCCACAGCGGTTGGTTTGAGCAGCGGCGATGCCATCTTGGGTCAGGCCGACCGCAAGAGTGTTGCCGTCATCGGCGATGGTGCGTTTCCTTCGGGAATTGTCTTTGAAGCGCTTAACAATGCTGGTGAACTGGACAGCGACACTCTGATCATTCTCAACGACAACCGCATGAGCATCTGTCCACGGGTTGGCTCAGTTGCGAATTATCTCGATCGTTTACGTTCCAATCCGTTTTACACCGGCTTGAAAACGGAAGTTGTCAAGGTGCTCAACAAGGTGCCTGTCTTCGGCGATCCGACCGAACGCATGCTGGCTCAAGTGAAAGAAGGTGTGAAGGCTGGTTTGCACGGCGGCATGCTGTTCGAAGAACTGGGCATTCACTACGTCGGGCCAATCGATGGGCACGACATTGGCCTCATGCGCAAATACTTGAACATGGTTAAGGGGCGTGAGGGGCCAGTTCTGCTGCATGTCGTGACTGAGAAGGGGCACGGCTACCAACCCGCCGCTCAAGATCCTGTTTTCTTCCATACTCCGCCTGCTTTCAAGGACGAACAGGGCGAAGCCAAAGTGATTTCCGGCGGCGGAACACCTGCCTTCACAAACTTCGCTCGCGACGCGATTGGCAACGCGATGCGGCGGGACGACAAAGTTACCGTGATGACCGCGGCAATGTGCCAAGGCAACAAGCTCGAACCGGTCCGAGAGGAGTTTCCTGATCGGTTCTTTGATGTTGGGATCTGTGAATCACATGCTGTTGCGTTTGCCGCTGGACAAGCCAAAACGGGCGTGAAGCCTGTCGTGGCAATTTATAGCACATTTTTGCAGCGGAGCTACGATCAAATCTTCCAGGAGGTTTCGCTGCAGAATTTGCCGGTCGTCATGATGCTGGATCGTGCTGGTCTGGCGGGGCCAGATGGCCCGACGCACCACGGCGTGTACGACGTAGGCTATATGCGCTTATTCCCTAACATCGTTTGCATGGCGCCTGCCACGGGCGATGAAGTTGGAGCGATGCTGGATTTCGCCCTAGACAACGGTTTGCCTGCAGCCATTCGTTATCCAAAGGCGAGCGCACCGGCACTCGATTTACCTGAGGAACCGATCGAGCTCGGCAAGGGGCAAATTGGCCGCTGGGGAACCGATGGTGCGATTCTGGCCCTCGGACCCATGTTCCAGCTTGCCCTCGAGGCCGCTCAAAAACTCGCCGAAGAGGGCTTGAGCATAGCGGTGATCAATCCGCGATTCATCAAGCCGCTGGACGAAGAGCTGATTGGTCGCGCGTTCGAAGAATGTAGGTTCGTACTGTCGCTCGAAGAGGCGGCCTTGATGGGTGGCTTCGGCAGTGCTGTACTTGAACTCGCCTGCGAAAAAGGTTGGGATACTCGGGCGATGCGGCGTTTTGGGCTGCCCGATTCATTCGTCGAACACGGGGATCGCGCGGATTTGCTTGCCGACAGTGGCCTAAGTGTTGATGGTATCATTGGTGCCTGCCGCGAATTGGCCGGCGAAGCCAGCCACGCGTTTTGAACCCCTTAGGGCTTGTCCAACCCGACGGGACCACCGACTGCTAAGCCAGACCCACTCGGTAGGCAGGCGGGGTGGTCAATCTGGCTGGAGCCGAAGGCAAGCGAATTGTTGACCAATCACAAGTATGCGCCTGCTAAGCCTTCTCGTGGCGCACCTACCCTGCCCTTCGGGATGGTCGAACGGGAACGAGCGTTCGGCGAGGGGATGCATCCGCCGGAAATGCGAGCAAAGCGGCGGTCGTTTCGCCCGGAACAACTGACTGCTACAGCCCCTCCCCGGCCTTACTCGCTAGGGCTCGCAAGGCCGACTCTCCCGCGGGGAGGTTTGGTGAGCGTTCTAGGTCGGGCTCTCTCCACTGCAACGCAGTTAAGCAGCGGGTTGCGACTCGCGTTTCTTCAAGGCAGGGATTCACGTGACTAGTCTCTCCTCTTCCCCTCCCCTACCCTGGATCACAGCCGGTCGCTCGCGCCCGAATATCGTGGTGCTTGCATCGGTAAACCGCCCTCGCGTGCGCTCGGAATTGGAGCGAGTCAGTAAGATCCTGGAACAGTCGGCCAACATCATCCAGGTCGACCAAGATGAATCTTATAAGTTCACATCGGATACGGACGTTGACATCGTTGTCGTCCTCGGCGGCGATGGTTCCATGCTCTCTGCCGCTCGGCGCATGGGGCTCTTCCAGGTGCCAGTGCTCGGAGTGAATCTGGGGCGGCTGGGTTTTTTGGCGGCTTTGGGGGTCGACGAGTTGGAGCAGAATTGGCCGCAGGTCTGCGACGGTCGCTACCCTGTTGATGAGCATGTAATGCTTCAATGTTCAATCTGCCGAGCTGGCAAAGAAGGAGATCCTGAGGCGAAGATCTGCGCTCAACCTGGAAATCTCGATCAGATCGGAGAAGAAGGCGCATCGCAATTAGCTCTCAATGAGGCTTCGATCCTGGGCGGTCCGCCCTTTTCCATGCTCCAGATCGATCTTTACGTCGATGGCGAATTGGCCTCTACTTACAGCTGCGACGGGCTAATCGTTAGCACGCCGGTGGGTTCGACAGCTCACAATTTGTCGGCTGGCGGACCGATTCTGCATCGACGTTTGCCCGCGGTAGTGATCAGTCCCATTAGCCCTCACACCCTGACGATGCGTCCGGTTGTCGACAGCGCCGATCGCGACTTTGAAATGGTGGTCCGGCAAGGCCATTCAACGGTGTCGGCGGTGTTTGACGGCAGGGTATTGGGGCGATTGGATGAAGGCGATAGTTTCCGCATCACCCGCGCTCCGGTTTCCTTCCAGATGATTCGTGTACCGGGCAAAGGAGAGTACCGGGCGCTTCGCGAAAAACTTGGCTGGGGCGGTAACCCTCGCGAGCGAAAGCGAACCTAAGCCAACGTTGCGACGGGGCTCACGGGCGCGGCTGACCGCTCAGCAACCAAACCAAAATCAACACCGTTTGACATGGAGGTCGAACCGATGCGACTGGAAAAGCTACTGTCTTCTGCCACTCTACTGGCTCTGGTCTGCTCCTGTTTCACCGCAATTGGCACAGCCGCAGAAAAAGACGAACACTTGCTCCGATACAAGCTGCAAGCAGGCGAGCAAGTTGTTTCACGTGTGACGCACTTCGCCGATACGCATACCGTCATGTCGGGGGTGGCTGAAGAAAGTAGTTCACGAACTACAAGTGAAAAAGTATGGGAAGTTGAAAAGGTCGATGATGATGGCAATATGACCTTCGTCTACAAGATCAAATTTGTAAGCCTGGCCCAGTCGGTCGGGGACGGGGAAGAGCTGAAATACAATAGCAAGATCGATATCGATGTTCCCGATATCTTCGCTCAAGTTGCCAAGACGGTGGACAAACCTCTAGCCACGATCACGATTAACCCTCGCGGCCAAGTCACGGGACGTGTCGAAGACAAGAAACTGCCTCAGCTCGGATTCGGTGGATTGACCATCCCGTTACCCGAAGAAGCCGTTGCGGTTGGAGGGTCTTGGAGTGTGCCGCGCGAAATGAGAACAAAACTCGATGACGGAACATACAAACGAATCAAAGTTAGAGAGCTGTACACGCTCGAGAAAGTATCGGCGGGATTGGCAACGATCAAACTCGTCTCGCAACCGCTTACACCGATTTCCGATCCGGCGGTGGAAGCGAAAGTGATGCAGCAGCTGAATCAAGGCACGATCAAATTCGATATTGATCGCGGCCGCCTGGTTCGCAAAGAACTCAATTGGCAAGAAGAAGTCATCGGTTTCCGAGGTGCAGATACGTCAATACGTTATGACGCCAAGTTCACAGAGGAACTGGTCGTACCTACCACCAAAACTGCTCGGCGCAAGTAACCATGTTTATGAAAAGGCGTGTTCTGCTTTTCATCATCCCAGCAGGATGACATATGGTAGCCGTGGGTCGCTTGTGACCCACGGTACGTGTGGAAACACGCTGGTC
>DNPC01000157.1 GCA_003501565.1 Planctomycetaceae bacterium
CAGCATTCTCATTGGTCGATTCCCAAATCGACTTCCCACTTCAGTACATCCTGGTAAAGCGAAACGGGTGACCCCTCGATGCCATTCACGGTCTTGCGCACGGCAAAACGGTCGGTGACCTGCCACAACGGCAGAATTGGTAGATGATAGTCGACCAGTTGATGCAAGCCCTTGAGCGCCCGTGTAACTTCGGGCCAATTTCGGGCGGCACGCAACTTAACAAGCCCTTGCACAATGTAAGGGTTGTCACTAACGACAACGCCAGAGCTTCCTAGCAGTCGTTCGATGTCAGTGGCCGGTTCCCACATGTTGGCCATCACGTAGATCAAATCCACTTCATCTTTGCGTTGCAGCACTTCGCTGGGCGGCATCACTTTCAACTCCGCCTGAATTCCAACGCTGGACCACTGCTGGATCATTCCTTCGACGGCGACGCGTGCAAATTCAAAGTCTGGACACCCAACGACCAGCGATTCCAGAGGCGGCACTGGCTTGCGTTTTCGATTGAAACTCTTGGTGACCTCCTCGACTGCCATGACAGACAACAGTCTTGCCAACGGCGGACTATGTGCAATCGGCTCGATACTCTCATCGTAGGCGTACGCGAGCGTATCATTGCCTTCAATTCCAAGCGGAAATGGCCCACTGACAACTTGGCCTTCGTTCGGGTCGTCGCTGCTGAGCAATTCACCGCGGAGCATTGCCTCACGATTGCACCCATACAACATAGCGCGTCGGAATTTCGGATTTTGCAGATAGGGGTCATCCGAAACGGGAATAAGCATGTGATTGGTCGGCAGTGCGTAAGCCCCAACTCGCAGCTGAGGCTCCGAGGCCAGCCTGCGAGCATCGGCTGGATATAACTGGTCCAGGACGTCGATTTCACCGCGCATCAAGTCATTGACCGCTCGCTTCGGGTCCTCGTAAAAGACTTCAACTATTTCGATCGGCCGCCCAGGCTGGCGATATTCGGGTCGCAACTTAAACGAAGACTCCAATTCGTCTTCGGAAGCCCGTAGGTAGGGCCCCGCGAGTAGGTATTCTCCGGAGTCTTCGTCGACTAGCATCCATTGCATCAAGGCCCATGGAAGAATGTTTGGGCGCCGCAATTGAATAAGAACCTGTCGCTCTGACAGCACTCGAACGCTTTTCAGAATTGCGGCCCACGAAGCGTCATAGAGCTCATGCCCCGGATCACCACGCTCACCTAACGACTGAGCCAGGGCGAAGGCATCTAGGGGAGTCTCGTTGTTAGGGTCGATATCAAGCAACAGCGACTGCCGGTCATCACTTTCGGAATACCTGCCCAATGCGAAATCATAGACACCGCCTTCAGTCGACACGGCTTCAAACTTGACCAAAGGGCGTGCTAGTAGCCCGCCGGTGCGTCTATCCGGCCATCGAACCAATGCCGCCGGATCGGGTGAACTACTCTTTTGCATGACGCCCACACGAACCATTGGGTGCGTCTGATTGATCTCTTTGATCAACTCCTTCCCAGGTTCATACGACGGCAAGATCCCAAGCATATCGACAGCTGCGCGGCGAGCCTCGCGAAACTTGCCTGCCTCCACCAGCTGCCGGGCCTCTTGCAAGCGAGCCCGCGCCATGGACTCAAGCCGCGTCTGCCATTGTTGGACTACCGGTAGGTCACTTCCATACTCTCGGCTGAGTCGCGAAAGAATTGCTTTCGCGTTGGTCAAATCGCCACTACTCTGATATTTCTGCACAATCCGATCAGCAGCCCGTGAAAGGCCGTTGGTCACCGAACTGGCGCGATAGCTACGATCGATCTTCCGGAGTTCCTCAAGCGCCGACAAGGTCTGAGCCACATCGCCGGTGGCCGTGAAGCTATCCAGTGCACTCTGAAGCAGAAATTCCTTTTGCAAAGTGGCTAAGCGGTCCATCCGAGGATACTTTTTCATCAAGAAGCTAAGGTTCTGAAACGCTCCGATGAAGTCCTTATCCGCCATGCGGTCGACGGCTTGTTTGTAGATGCGGTTTTCGTACAGTTCGATTTTCTCGATATCGCGCCACATCACTTCGTACTCGCGTTCAGGAAAACGCACAAGCACAACATCCAAACGGTCTGTTTCACGCGGGTTGACGGGGACTTTTCGCCCGGGGAATGGTAGCGGAAAAACCTTTTCACTTCCGCCACCAGCATCCGCCGTCAGCACAATGAGATCGAAAGGTTCCTGATCGATCAGCTCGGGTTCTTCCCGCACAATATCCTGGAAGGCTGACACTTGAGCGGGCCAGCCAATGCAGAACAACAAGCCGAGAACTGCAATCGAAGCTTTGCTCGCCATCGCGATCAGGTCAGTTGCCAGAACATGCGGTAAGCACCTAACTGTGACATACCTCCGCTCCCACGCACTGGCACCGGCATTGCGATTGCTGGATGAATCTACGAGCCAGGTCAGCACTACTGAACCTCCGCATCTGACATAAGTGACTGTGGGAGCTGCAAGGCAAGAACGGCTCCTTCGTCACTGCCAATCAAAACACCTTTACTCCTCACCACTGGAGCGGAGGTAAATTCCTGCCGTGTGTCAAGGCTACCGACCACGGTGCCATCGTTCCGATTGATCGTATACAGCTTGCCAGATTGCGTAGCTGCTGCCAACATCTGACCGACTACTGCCGGTGCAGCGACCAGTGCAGAAGCTTCGCAGTCAGCCTGCCACTTCACGCTTCCATCACCATTAAACATCACGATTCCCCGATTGGTCTGTACGACACAACCGTCCTCCACACGGAAGGGGCCTGCCAGCCAACGCCCAGGGAGTGCTTGCGGTATCGACGGCTTTAAGGTCGTCGGATTGAAGACCACCAGGCTATCGCCTTCGCTATTGGACACAACACCACACACCTGATCACCCAGTTCGCAAAGCGGGCTGATCAACGGAGCTTCCAAATCTGCCTCAGACAAGAACCGCAGCGAACCACCAGTGCCAAGTCTCACGATCTTCCCAAGATCGGAGGCCACAATCAATGTCTTAGAGCTTGCCAGATACACCGGGCGATTCCAACGCACCTGCTGCCCGGGCTGGAGTTCGGGTTGGTAGGGCGCGCCGACTCGCCGGCCACTTTCTGGGCTGATTAGCAAGAACTGCCCATTTGTCAGACCAATGCCCAAATTCTCGCCCACTGCCACGGGTTGGCAGCTTGGCGTTTCGTTTCGAAGCCCCGCGGTCAACAGTTTCAGACTTCGATTCTTCCCAGAGTAAACAGCCATCTGCGAAGAACGCGACGCATTGAGCAGAACGGTGTTGCCACTTGGGAACTCAACCGCATCCTGGAAAATCATCTCCGGCTTCCCCTGGCCAGGATTGTAGTCGGCTTCATCCATGACCCTCTGCCGATCGTAAGCGAACATCATTCCCCCAGAATTGACGACATCAACCTGGCTACCGCTGGATACGAAAGTAACCGGAACTCCAATGTCGACATTCCAAATCGGTGCACCAGTCCCAGGATCAACGGCACTTACGCGAACACCGCGATTGCCGCGTAGCTGCCGGGAGTGAATCAGGATTTCGCCGAACAACTGCATTGGACCAACAAATGTGTCTCCTTCATTGGTCACCCAGGATCGCTGGAGCTTTTGTTGAGCTAGAGAAAGATCAAATCGCGACAGTCGTTTATCGGCGACCCACAGCTTGTTCCTGCTGGAAACGGACCAGGCAGCCGTGGGTTCAAGTGCATTGGGTGGTACGCTCGCCAGTTCCGAGACCTGCTCTGTCTCTTTGGTAGGTTCGACGTCCAGTACTTTGATTGCGCCGGTATCGGATTGCACGATCATCCATCGGCTATCCAGTTGGGGTTGAACGACAATGTTGCCATCAATTGTGAAAGGCCGCTGTGCTTCGCCACTGATCAAACCGTCGTCATTGGTAGCGAAGATGCGTACTCTTGCGACTTCCGACGTTTGATTTTCGAATACGAACAGCTGTCCTTTGAATAGAATTGGCGGAACGACTATCGATCCTTCGGCGTGGTCCAGGTATACAACTTGGCGACAATCACCGCTCTTTCTACCAAGCACATAGAGGTTGCTGTGCTCGGCAGCGACATACACGTTTTCACGGCCAAATGCGACGGTCGGCCTTGCGGCGATTGGCTGCGGCAACTTCGTACCCCAACGAACCTGGCCCGC